>NZ_JJOV01000081.1:0-90113 GCF_000979385.1 Methanosarcina sp. 2.H.A.1B.4 | reverse complement strand
TCCATGTTTCAGATGGTAAGTAATTACTCTCTGATTATACCTGATAGCAGCAAAAGGCTTTGCAGTTGGAAGATTTTTAATTTTGACTCCTTCAAGAGCTTCGCAAGCAACATCTCTAGCTCCCTGAACAAGAGAAGAAGGAAGTTCTGGATGCCTTTCTCGAATATCGTTATAGGTAGCGTGATGGATAGATACCTTACTATTGGTTTTATGTTCAAAACCATATTTAGTGACTTCGTTAAACACAGTGTTAAAAAGAATAATTGTTTTCTTGAGGGTAGGTTTATCTTCCTCAGAAACACCGAGTTTAAGTTTAATCGTTCTATCCACATTCATAGATTACACACGATACATTATATAGTTAACAGAGGTGTAAAAAGCAGGTATTGGATGTTGACGCATTCCTCCCACAGCTAAAGCAACGGCTATCCTGCTTATTTTATAATGAGTAGTAAACAGTCAACTACCCCTGAGCTAAACAGGCTGTCCGACAATTACTGCCAGTAATATCTTAATTCATTTGTTTTCGATTTAAAGGCTTTAGGTGCCTTATTTATACATATTTTTGCCCTGAAATTGAATTGTCGGACAACCTCTAAAGATCGTGGGCTTTCTCCTTTGTTTATCGTAAATCAAAAAGGTAATAAAGGTCATTAAAAAGTAAAGATCATAATAAAGATTTAAGATCGTAATAAAGTTTGAAAAAAAAAATAAAAACAGAAGCGAAACCGATACAAAAACTCAATTTTTCACTTTATTCGGTTTCCCAATAGAGGTGATACTATCGTTCCCATAATTCAGGTTGCACTTGATCTTCTGGAACTTGACCGCTCAGTTGAGATTGCAAAGGAAGCAATCGCAGGAGGTGCTGACTGGATCGAGATCGGGACCCCCCTGATCAAAAGTGAGGGCATGGACGCTATTCGTGCCATGAGAAAAGCTTTTTCGGACAGGACAATTCTTGCCGACATGAAAACCGTAGATACAGGAGCCATGGAAGTAGAGATGGCTGCAAAAGCCGGTGCAGACGTAGCCATCATCCTCGGCAGTGCAGACGATTCCACAATTCTTGACGCGCTCCGTTCGGCCCACAAATATGGGATCAGGTTGATGGCAGACCTTATCTCGGCTCCGGACCCTGTAAACCGGGCAGTGGAACTCGAAGCTCTGGGTGTGGACTATGTTAACGTTCATGTAGGCATAGACCAGCAGATGATTGGAAAAGACCCAATATCCATTTTAATGGAAATTTCAGAAAAGGTGAATTTACAGCTTGCAGTAGCTGGAGGGCTTGATGCCGAAAGTGCAGCTCAAGCCGTCAAAGCAGGTGCCGGGATTGTTATAGTGGGAGGAAACATAACCCGTTCTGACAATGTGACCGAAGCTGCAAGAAAAATTAGGCAGAGTGTGGACTCTCCTGAGTCTGTAGATATCCGGGGCAGGGGAACCGTAGACCAGGAAATAAGGGAGATCTTTAAGGAAGTCTCCACCCCAAATATCTCGGATGCGATGCACAAAAAAGGGGCAATGAAAGGTATCCATCCTCTCGTAAGAGGAAAAATGGTGGGAACTGCCGTTACGGTGCAGTCTTTTGCCGGAGACTGGGCAAAAACAGTCGAAGCTATTGATATAGCAAAAGAAGGAAATGTAATAGTAATTTATAATGAAAGTAAGGATATTGCCTGCTGGGGAGGGCTTGCAACCCTGAGCAGTCTGAACAAAGGAATTGAAGGTGTGGTAATAGAAGGTGCTGTAAGAGACATTGACGAGGTAGAAACTCTTGGGCTCCCAATTTATACCAGCAATACAGTTCCCAATGCCGGGGACCCGAAAGGTTTTGGGGAAATCAATGCTGAAATCACCTGTGGAGGCCAGACTGTAAAACCCGGGGATTATATAATCGGCGACGAAAGCGGAGTTGTGGTTGTCCCAAGGGAACGGGCCTACGAACTTGCAAGAAGGGCAAAGGAAGTAAATAAAACCGAAAAGAGAATCTACGATGAGATCCGGAGGGGCGGAACCCTCTCAGAAATCCTGGAACTCAAGAAATGGGAAAAACTTTGAAAAAAGTTATCCTCAGGAAACTTCAGAAACCGGAAGTAAAGCAGGAATAAAAACAGAGGTAAGAACCGGGAATCAAAACCTGAAATAAAAACTAAACTAAAGAAGCTGCAGAAAATAATAAAACCCAGTAAGATAAAAGATTGTAACCGGAGAAATACACAAATCAAAAGAGTAGAAAACTATACATGATAGAAATTTTGAAATTGGCAGCCTGTCTGCCTTTTCTCCTTTACTCTTCCTACCTGGACCTGAAAACCCGCAGGGTTCCAAACCGTGTATGGAAGCTTATGCTTCTTTCCCTTTCAGGTTTCTTAATATATGAGATTGTGAATGGGGGAATTTACTTTCTTTTCCAGTTAGTTTTTTCTTTTTTTTCCAGTTTATTTCTGGTTTATCTGCTTTTCAGGAGCAGGGTTTTCGGAGGCGCAGATGCAAAAACCCTGATAGTGATCGGGACTCTTATCCCGGTTTACCCTGCCCTTGAGTTTCACGGCTACACTTTTCCCCTGCTTGGATTTCCTCCTGCAGGGCTCTTTGCACTTACTGTTCTTGAAAATTCCTTCCTTCTTACCGCTGCCGTTCCGTTAGGACTTTTCTGTTACAACCTTCTTCATTTTACTCCTGATATGCTCAAAAAGCCATTTTATATGCTCTTTGCATACAGGATAAACATTAAAGATCTGCGAAGACTTCTGGAGAAAGGCAGGCACATCCGGCTAGCTGAACGTTTTGAGCTGAATAACGGGAAGTTATATCCTTTTTTTGCAGGCAGAGGAATTACTGTAAACCAGAATATGATCTCCCGACTTGAGGCACACGAAGAACAGGGACTCCTTGGCAGCACTGTCTGGGTAACTCCGGGACTTCCATTCATGATTCCCATAACAGCAAGTTTTGTTCTGGCAGTCATATTAGGAGATCTCATTTATTATTTCCTGACAGAAATTCTTTCCCGATTTTACTTTTTTATAGGTAAATAAGTACATCATCTAAGACCTGATTAAGGATTGATTAAGAACCCGTGTCTTTTGAAACTTTTTTATACATTGAGACACATAACAGTATTAATAAATTAATATGTTGGATGTAAATTGATTCTACGATGGGGATGAAGCTATTTCGGGTTCAGGGTTCTTAGGAAAATTCACATATGATGAGAAAGCCGTAAGCCGTATTGTAGTCATTGCCCTCGCAATGATGTGCATGGGGCTCCTAGTTCTCATGGGGGTAGCTGTACTCTTTGGAGGGAGTACGGAAAGAGCCCTGAAATCAGGGACTTTTACACAACTGGATGTCCAGATACTCGATTCAAAGACCCTTAAAATAGAACATAATGGAGGAGACCCACTTACCTTTGGGGAAAGCACCAGCATCTATCTCCAGCATAACGGTATCGAGTATGAGATTAGCCCTGATCCTCCTGTTGTTCTGGAAGTAGCAAACAATATGAAACTGTCCTTGCCTGAAGGAGTTGAACTGAAAAATGGAGATTCAGCTATTATCCTGATAAAAAATGAAAGGAAAAACAAAACAATTTATAGAAAAGAGCTTATTTTGAACCCTTCAGACTGAGAAAAGCATTTTTGACAGGAGGAGAGCTTTTATAAGCTTCAGTTCATCTTCCTGGCAGTTTTCCCCCATCCTCGCCCTGAGCAGGGAGTCAAGTTCAACCTCCAGTACTTCCAATACTATTTTTATTTGCTGCTGCCTTTCAGGAGGTACAAGCCCTTCGATTTTCCTGACCTTTCCGGCAAGTATCAGCCTCTCAAATTGCCTGTACACATTTTTTACACTCAAACCTTCGATTTCTGCAATTTCACCAATATCGAGCCCCTGTAAATAGAGCGAATAAGTCTTTTCAAGAGAGGCCTTTTCAAAGAGACCTATTTCAGAAGAATCTATTTCAGAAGAATCTATTTCAGAGGAAACCATTTCAGAAGAATCTATTTCAGAGGAAACCATTTCAGAGGAAACCATTTCAAGAGAGTTCACCTCAAAGGAATCCATTTCAAAAGAATCTGCCTCAAGGTAGTCAGGTTTAAAAGAATCTGTTGCGAAAGGGTCTTTTTCGACGGGGTCCATCTCAAGAGAGCCGTTTTCAAAAAAATCGTCAGAGCATTCCGTTTTGGGTACATCGTCAACCGGTTCAGGAGAATTTCCTTCAGGGTCGATTTCATTAAGACTGCCAGAAGAAGAATCTGCTTCGGACCAATCCTGAATACTCATATCCAGATACCTTGCTCTCTTTGTGGGCAACCTGCGAACTTCAGGAGGTATTTTGGGGGGAACCTTGAGGGGTGATGTTTCTGGTACTTTGAGAGATGAGGTTTCTAATGCTTTCTCTTTACCGACTTCCGGAACAGGAGTTTCAATCCCGAGACTGTCGGTTTCAATTTCAAGTTCTGAAAATGCGCTTTTGTGGATGGGACTCTTTAAGGCTTTCCTCTTTTTTTCAGGTTCAGTCTCGCGATCTTCAGAATCTTCAGTTTTCTCTGCCGGAATCAAACCGTAGTCATTGCAGTAATCCCCAATCTCCTTGAGGAAATCGTCTCCGTATTTCCGGAGTTTATGGTCTCCTACCCCTGTGATAGAATGAAACTCTTCAGGGCTTTGCGGGAGCCTAGCAGCCATCTCCTTCAGGCTGGTATCAGAAAAAATGATGTATGGAGGAAGATTTTTCTTTAAAGCAATCTGTTTTCGGAGGGCTTTTAACCTCTCAAAAAGAATGGGGTCATGCTCTGTCCCCGATTTTGGAAGTCCTCCAGACTTTGCTTTTTTAAGGACCTCAGTAGCAGTTGAATATACATTGGCAGGAAGCAGTATATTATCTTCGCCTTTTCCTGTGATTTTACCTGCAGGTGCTGGCGGTATAAAACGCTCTTCAGCTCCGGGCATGAAACCCTCAGGACAGACAAGCTCAACGCTCTCCGCTCCCTTCAAAATTTTCCTGCTCATGGCATTCAGTTTCAGAACAGGATACTGGGCCCCGCTTACATCCAGAAGCCCGGTATTTGTCATTTCGGAGGCCAGTGCCCTCCACTGCTCCTTTGTAAACTCCCGCCCGTTGCCGTGGGACTTCAGCCGTTCATGGTGATTTTGTATGATCTTTTTATTCTTTGAGCCTGTGAGCACATCAATAACATAATTGGTGCCGAAACGCTGATTCAGTTCCTGAACACAGGCGACCAGTTTCCTGGCAGCTACGGTCCCATCAAAAGTGTCTTTAGGCCTGAGGCAGGTATCACAGTTACCGCATGACGCTGGAAACTCTTCACCGAAATATTCCATAAGAGTCTGGCGCCTGCACTTATTTCCTTCGCAGTAGGCCACCATCTGCCTTAATTGCACAAGGGAGATATCCTTTTCCTTCTCATTTGTTTTCTGTGCGATGAAGTACTCAATTTTAAAGCGGTCTCCCCTGCTGAAAAAAAGGATGCATTCGCATGGGCTGCCGTCCCTGCCCCCTCTTCCTGTTTCCTGGTAATAACTTTCAAGATTTCGGGGAAGGTCATAGTGTATTACAAACCGGACATTGGACTTGTCAATCCCCATCCCGAAAGCGATTGTAGCCACTATTATGTCCACATCATCTTTTATGAACATCTCCTGGTTTCGGGCACGTTCGGAATCTGAAAGTCCGGCATGATAGGGAAGAGCCCTGAAACCGGCAATATTCAGCTTTTTTGTAAGGTTTTCCACGTTGTTCCGGCTCTGGCAGTAGATGATTCCGGCTTCTCCCCTGTGCCTGCGCAGGTAGTCGGCAATTTCCGAAAAAGTATCTTTTTTTGGCCTGACCTCATAGTAAAGGTTGCTCCGGTTAAAGCTGGCAACATAAGGCCCTTTTTCCGGATCGATAGCAAATCCAAGCTGGGATATGATGTCTTTTCTGACCCTGTCGGTGGCTGTAGCCGTGAGTGCAATAACCGGTACATCAGGAAAGCCTGTCTTCGGGTCCCTCAGGAGTTTCAGTTTCCGGTACTCAGGCCGGAAGTCATGACCCCATTCCGAAATACAGTGCGCCTCGTCGATTGCAAAAAGGCTAACCTTGCCTTTCTTCAGGAACGCAAAAGTCCCGGGCATCATGAGCCTCTCGGGTGCAATATAAAGTATCTTCAGCCGGTTTTCCAGAAAAGCTGTTTTTATATCCCTGATTTCTCTGGTGCTCTGGGTGCTGTTCATACAGGCCGCTGCAATCCCATTTGCATCAAGCCCGTCAACCTGGTCTTTCATCAGGGAAATCAGGGGAGAAACCACGACAGTGACCCCATCCAGGAGAAGGGCAGGCAGCTGGTAGCAGATCGACTTGCCCCCTCCTGTAGGCATGAGCACGAAGACGTCTTTTCGGTCCAGGACATCCCTGATAATTTCCTCCTGAAGGGGGCGAAAAGCAGTATATCCGAAGTACTGGCGGAGTACAGAGTACATTCTGGCAGACATCAATACCCTGGACTCAAGCTCATTTTTACTATCTCTCAATACTCCATAATCAATGCCCATTATCCCATCCCTGAGTTTGCAGACCTCGCACCATGCCAGAATATAAAATTCCAGGAAGATCTTTGAAAGTCAACGTATTATTTGAAAGTCAACGTATTATTTGAAAGTCAACGTATTATTTGAAATAGATGTCCCCATGACATCAATTTATAACACTTGCGCAATAGCTATGCTTAGTTGTAAATCCGCAACGCTGTGGTGTTTTGGGTTCATCTTATTTAAGTTGCAGGTATGCGGATTGAAAGTATTTACATCAGATATCAAAAAGGATATTCATTTGCTTTCAAAAAACGAGAGATAAATTTCTTTTTTAAACCTGCGGAGATAAAAATCCGGAGCTGATTTACTGAGATAATTCAGAGCAAAACTTTAGAAAGAAATTTATGTGATGATGGTGTTTAACTCTATTGGGAAATGAATTATGTTGAGAGAATACCTCAGATTTGAAAACGGTTAACTCTGGAATTGCAATCCGGAAGGCAACCGGAAGGCAACCGGAAGGCAACCGGAAGAATTGCAGATTAAGCGATCCTTTCATCCCGAATGTTGACCAGGGTTATTCTCTGAACATGAAGGTTATTCCCTGAACATGAAGAGCACTCCTGTCCCCAGTCCCGTAACACTTGAAATCCCGGACTGGAGAGCAAAACCTCACATAAACGTAACGATGATGGTGCCTTTTCTTCATAAGATGATAGGACTTAAGAAGAAAAAGCGAGGCCGCTAATGCGGAAAAGCAAATGTGGAAGTAAAGAAGGGGGGAATGGAGCGGATACCATAACCTCTAAAATCAGGCATCCTCAGCGCCTGGGAAGTCAGTGCCTGGTAAGAGGCAAAAGAATGAGGGGGAAGAAATATGGCCGCACATATCGATCTTTACTTCCACCATTTGCAAAATACCTTATTTTAACTACTGACTTTTAATATTTGACTATCATTTTAGATCCAACCGATTTTTGATTCAGCCAGTTTTATATTCAACCGATTTTATATTCAGCCGACCTCAATTCTCAGTTAACCTCGTCTCCACGTGCCTTCAGGTATTGGTTGGCCGGCCAAACTAAAATGAAATGTTCAAAAAATTGATCTATAAAACTTCATTTTAAAACGTCGGATAAAAATCTCGCTAAAAGTCCCCTCTTGAGACAAGAAGAGATCTGTTATTCGACGCTGTTTATGATTAGCCAGCGATTACCATAAGTAGAATAAACAGCACTCCAAGCATCAGTATAAACATCAGAGCCATCCATAACTTTAACGCTATTTCGGTATTCAAAGTTCCAACTCCCCTGTTCTTAATTTGAGATGTACTGATTTATAAATGCAAGAACAAATATTCCGAAACATGAGTATTTAGTATAGGATTGTTTATTATATCCCCGGTTTTTCGATTGAGAGATCATGTTTTAGAGAGTATCTTTAAGCATTCAGATTTTTAAGATCAATAATTAAAAGAAATACATGATAAGAAATTTCCAGAGGAAATGGGGGGTATAAAACAAATACTCCGGAAAAAACAAACGTGAAATTTATTTTTCCGTTTTCAAAATTTCCGGTATCTCTTCAGCCCTGAAAATAAACCTGGTACTTCACAGAAATCTTCCCCGGAAAAGCCCCTTAAACTGCCGAAGCAAAAGTTCTCCAGTTAGATAAAAATCAACACTTATGATCCTGATATTTTGATCCTGATATTTTTTCGCTTAATATTAATTTTTACTTTTTACTTTTTACTTTCGACATAGCCTCATTTCTTCAAATCTAGAATTTCTTTTTCCTGTGCCATCAACTCCAGAATATCAACCATTCTCTTCTGAGATTCTGCCATGCTCTGCAGGGATTTTGCAATATTCTCAAGTTTATCAATAATTTCATAGTTTTCACTGCCCATTCCTATCACTAACTCCCGTCCGATCTTTTTAATAGCAATATTTTGGAGAAGCTTAATATATAATTGTAATTTTCGGTTTTTTTGAAAGGGTTAGAAGGTAATTTCAGGGCTTAAAAAACTCTCATAACAGTTTCGTCCATTGATTTTTACCCAATCTATTCTCTCTGGTCTTTTTATTCCCTGCCACTACCCACATTTTTCATACACCTCTTAAAGAAATAGAAGTTTACACCAGCCAGAGAGATCTTACCAGCCAGTAAGTTACTGGATAGTCGGATAAAATAAAGACAATTTCCAGAGGGTCCTGAGAAACTTTGGACATTAAGGAAAATAGTAAAAACGGGTAAACATCTGGCCTTCAAGAGAACGAGAATAACTTTAAAAATGATCTGGATCAAAGAAGGAAATCAATGACTTCTCCGACTATACCTTTAAATATCAAAAACCCATGCACTGACTCATATATCACAAGAATATATAATCAAATTTTAATAATTTTCATACATTCACCAATCACCATCATTTCTTCAAAGGAAGATTAATTTAGCATCATTTAAGGAGCATTTCAATGGTAAAACCCGAGAAATTCATTCCAAAGGCAATTGAGAAGATCAGTCAGGAAATAAAAGACGGGAAAGCAATTATTGCTCTCTCGGGCGGCGTGGACAGTTCTGTTTGTGCGGAGCTGGCTTACAGGGCGATCGGGGACAGGCTGCAGCCGATCTATATCGACACCGGGCTCATGAGGAAAGGAGAAACCGAGAGGATAAAGCATATCTTCTCCCACATGAACCTGGATATTGTCTATGCAAAGGACAGGTTCCTTGCGGCCCTGAAGGATATTACTGACCCTGAAGAGAAACGGAAGGCCATCGGCGAGACCTTTATCCGCGTTTTTGAAGACGAGGCAAAGAAGCTTGCAGCCGATTACCTGATCCAGGGCACGATCTATCCTGACAGAATCGAGTCCGAAGGCGGGATCAAGTCCCACCACAATGTTGGAGGGCTGCCGAGCGTAATGGACTTTAAGAAAATTGTTGAGCCTATCGGGGACCTTTACAAGGATGAGGTAAGGGAAGTAGCCTGGGCACTCCAGCTGCCTGAAGAGATCTGCGAGAGGATGCCTTTCCCGGGCCCCGGGCTTGCGGTGCGCATTCTCGGAGAGATTACCGAGGAAAAACTTGAAGTCGTGCGGGAAGCAAACTTCATAGTAGAAGAGGAACTGCTTGAGAGGTTCTGCCCCTGGCAGACTTTTGCTGCGGTGCTCGGCAAAGGCACAGGAGTAAAAGGAGATGTCCGGGCTTACGGCTGGATCGTGGCTGTAAGGGCTGTAGGATCAAGGGATGGAATGACTGCAGAAGCACTCGAACTCCCATGGGAGGTCCTCAAGACACTCGAATCGAGGATCACTTCCGAAATTTCGAATGTCGCCAGGGTGGTATACGATATCACACCAAAACCGCCTGCAACTATCGAGTTTGAGTAAAAACCGGAAAATAGAAGATAAAAGTGAAGCCCGAAATGGCTTCATCCACCTTTTTTACAAATCGTGCAGTAAATCATAAAATGAATATTAAATGAATATTAAATGAATATTAATCCATAATAGCGAGTTCTACGCCCATGTCCCTTAATAAAGCAGTACTGGATATCCGGCAGCGGATAAAAGTCAAGCCATCACCTACGAATGAACCTGCGGCAAGCTGGACCGGAACAGACCTTGTAAACGGGGTAGAGACAAAGACCCTCACGGTCATCTTCAAAAGTGCAGGCTGCCGCTGGGGAAAAGCCGGCGGCTGTACGATGTGCGGCTACGTCTATGACTGTGCAAGTGAGCCCCCATCCCTCGAAGACTACATCGCCCAGCTTGCAAAAGCAATGAGGAAAGCTGAAAAGTTCCCTGAGTTAATGGTCAAGATCTTCACCTCAGGTAGTTTCCTTGACGAACAGGAAGTCTTTCCTGAAGCCAGAGATGCAATCCTTAAAAACCTTGCAGATGATCCAAGAGTCATCAAAGTGCTTGTTGAAACCCGGCCTAACTTCGTAACCGAAGAGAATGTACAGGCCTGCCTCAGCATTCTGAAAGACAAACCCTTCGAACTCGCGTTCGGGCTGGAGACAAGTTCGGATAAGATCCGAAAAGATTCCATTAACAAGGGTTTCACATTCCAGGACTTTGTCCGTGCAGCAGAAATTGCAAAAAAGTATGGAGTAACCATAAAAGCTTACCTTATGCTCAAACCCCTCTTCCTCTCCGAAAAGCAGGCAATGGAAGATATCATACGTTCCATAGATGATGCAGCTCCTTATGCTGACACCGTATCCATCAACCTCTGTAACGTCCAGAAAGGCACCCTTGTCGAAGCCCTCTGGGAGAAAGGTCAGTACCGCCCACCCTGGCTCTGGAGCATAGTAGAAATCCTGAAAAAGGCAAAAGCCGCCCATCCGGATCTTCCTCTAATGTCCGACCCGGTCGGGGCAGGCTCAAAGCGCGGCCCTCGCAACTGTAAAATATGCAGTCCGGAAGTTGCAGATTCCCTCAGGACTTTCTCACTCACCCAGAACCCAGCCGACCTCAGTACAACAGACTGTGAATGCAAAGAACTCTGGAAAAAAGTCCTTGAAATCGAAGAATTCACCTATGGGGCGCCAATTTTAGACTGAGATTGCTGAAAAAACACTCCATTTGAAAAAAGTGAATGCTAAAATCTAAAAAGTTGCCAGGGCAAGTGCATTCGCCCTGACGCCTTTTTGCCTCTTTAGTTCATTATTTTTCCAGAAATTAAAGACCACTGGTATCCGTGGTTACTCCGGCGGGTGATCCGGTCCATAGATCATTGTCCCGACTCCACCATCTGTGAAGAGCTCAAGAAGCATAGAGTGGGAAACGCTCCCATTTATGATATGTGCCTTCTCTACCCCACTTTTAACCGCAACAGCAGCCCCTTTGATTTTGGGGATCATGCCCCCACTGATAACTCCTTCCTCAATAAGGGGATCAATTTCATCCAGATTTACGCGAGAGATGCGGCTGCTCGGGTCTTTAATGTCTCTCAGGAGACCGGAAACATCGGTCATAAGTATCAATTTTTTAGCATTCAAAGACGCTGCAATGTCTCCTGCAACCGTATCAGCATTGATATTCAGGGCATTGCCTTTTGCGTCCACAGCAATAGGAGAGATTACAGGGATATAGCCTTTCTCAAGCATAATATGGAGAATTTCCGGGTTTATGACCTCACTTTCCCCGACCCAACCTATATCCACTTCAGTTTCCACGCCATCAATAAATACACGTTTTACAGCCTGTTTATGGCCAAGGATCATTCTTCCGTCGTAGCCTGTAAATCCGACACCTTTGCCGCCGAACATCCCGATAAGGGATACAATTTTAGTATTGATATTCCCGACAAGAACCATCCTTGCAATTTCCATAGTTTCGTCATCTGTAATGCGAAGGCCCTGGAAAAACTCAGCCTTCTTGCCCATACGTTCCATTTTTTCAGTTATTTCAGGCCCGCCGCCATGCACGATAACGGGTTTGATCCCCACGTAACGCAGGAGGACAATATCTTTTATGATATCCTCCATGATCTGGGCGCTGACCATTGCGTTTCCACCCACTTTGATAACCATTATTGAATCATAGAACTCCTGCATATAAGGCAGGGCTTCAATAAGCACATTTTCTCTTTTGAGTCCCATGATTTAGGAATCATAAAATCTCTTTTTAAACTTATCGTTAAACCTTAAAGATACAGGCTCAGAGAAATTCTGTAAAAAAAGCAAATTTAGATGAACTTTACTAAGAATAAATGAATGTAGAGGGATTATAGAAATTATAGAAATCGTAGAAATTGTAGAAATTGTAGAAAATATAGAAGTTATAGAAATAAGCTAGCCCGGATAGTATTAAGAATCCTTCCAAGCTAATTCTGCATATGGATATCAAAAAGAAAAAGAAAGAACCCCGATTTCCAGGGTATGTGAGGGATATAGGTTTATTCGATTTTTTCGATCTTTTCTTTCTTGACAAAGGGCTTGCTAATTTTCTCAGGCATCCATTCAGGTCTATTCTTGGGGGCTGCGACAAGTTCCTTCCATGCCTTGAAAACGTGCACCTTCTTTGTCCCGCGTTCTCTGAGGCGGATGACATCCGGTTTGGATTTGGTACCGGCGCCCCGGTTTGCAGCTTTCAAAGCAGCCTGACGAGGCTGTTTACCTGTGAAAACTCCATGCTCATTGCCTTCTTCGTCTCGTAAAACAAAATTTCTTGTGTTGGACATAAAGGTCACCTCGCAAATTGTATTGCTAGACACTGATTAATTTTTAAAGTATATAAAATCTTTCTTCAGGATGTCGCCAGTAGTTATTGGTTTATGCAAAACTGCCCTAAATCTGTACAGGGCATATAAACTAAATTTTTATATATTGTGGTCAAAATGGGAAATATTTAAATATTTATTCATTGTTAAAAATGTGATATAAAATAGGATTCAGGAAAGGGTTTGTAGAGACTCTTGCAAAATATATTTTTTTGTACTTTTGGAAAAGAGCCTGGAAAGCACAAACTTTACATGCTATAACTTCTTATGGTCACTATATTTTTCCAAATACATATAATAAAATTATGTATTTGTTAAGGATTTATTCTATAAATCAATCATACACTCATCTTTTCACGGATCTGGTTAAAATATGGAACACTGTAATTTCAACCTCCCGGATGTCCAAGCCAGCAAACCAAGCATAGCTATCAACCTCACCCGTGTTGGGGTAACAAACATGAAAAAGCTGGTTGAAATCAAACGAAAGGACAAGCGTCCGATAGTACTGATTTCAACTTTTGATGTCTTTGTTGACCTGCCTTCGGACCGTAAGGGAGCGAACCTTTCAAGGAACTTCGAAGCTGTAGACGAAGTGTTGGAGAAGGTTCTCAGCACACCGGTATACGAAATAGAACAACTATGTAGCGATATTGCGCATAACCTGCTTGGCCGCCACGAATATGCAAATCAGGCTGAAGTCAGGATGAAAAGCGAATATATGATAAGGCGCACCTCCCCTTCAACAGGGATCAAGTGTCAGGAAGTCGTGAATATCTTTGCTGAAGCTTCGGCTGTAAGAGGCAACGGCGATAAAGGCTACTTTGATGTGAAAAAACTCATCGGAGCTGAAGTTGTGGGAATGACTGCCTGTCCCTGCGCTCAGGAGATAATGAGAGATAAGGCTGCAAATGAGCTTGCCGACCTTGGAGTTGACAGGGATACAATCATAAAATTCCTTGAGAAAGTTCCTATGGCTACTCACAATCAGCGCGGAATAGGTGTTGTCTCAATCAAAGTAGCTCACGATTTTGATGTTTCCCTGGAAAACATAATCAAGATAATTGAACACTCCATGAGTTCAAGCGTTTATGAGATCCTGAAACGCTCAGATGAGAAGGTTGTTGTGGAAACTGCACACATGAACCCCAAGTTTGTGGAAGACTGTGTAAGGACAATGGCAGACAATGTTGTAAAAGAATTCCCAAACCTTCCCGATAACGCAGTAATCACTATCAAACAGACCAATGAGGAAAGCATACACAGACACAATGCATATGCCGAAAGGGTCGCTCTCATGGGAGACCTCAGGAACGAAATAAATCAGTGAAAAGGTTAACTAATAAAAGAAGGTAACAGATGCTGAGAGATCAGCAAACTTTAAATTCTTTTTTTATATTTCAAACTCTGAAGCCTCTATTGAGTCTTTCAGGGCTTTTTTTGGAGTCATTTACAGTTAAGACCCCACAAACTTTATTAAAGGGCCTGAATAACCTATTAGAAGCTATTAAAGAAGGAATGGACTTGCAGGGCCTAAAATGCCAGCGTCCTGGAAGCTCTCGAGGTGAAATCATGGCTGATGCTGAAGAAATCACAGCGGTAGGGCGCAACAAAAAAACCATTAGAGTGGGAGATGCTGTCAAATACGTAAATAGCGATACCGTAAGCCGGGTTAGTGAGATCAAAAAGGACGAACAGGGAAAAGTCTGGGTCCTGCTCGAAAGTACCGACCTCTGGTACAGAGAAGAAACCCTGGAATTTACGGAGATCAGACCCACAGAAAAGAGAGAAGAAAGGGAATATACTGCCGAGGAACTGGAAGAAAGGTTCAGGAAAGAAAGGGAAACGATGCAGGGCTTTGATCTTGGAAAAGCCGGAGGAGGAGGGGCAGGAGGCTAATTCATCCTGCCTTTACTTTATTTTACTTTATTAATTAACTCTTTAATTCTCGTTTTTTATTCAACTCTTTAAGCACGACGTCAACTACCCGCTAAATCTAAAGATTTAACGGGTTTCCTGCTTAGGTTTTGACTGCCTTTACTTTTCCTGCATTTTTATCCGCTGTGCAAGAATACATTTTCCGCCGTGCCTGCCTCCAAGCGGATTTTGCGGGGTACCCAGGGAGTTCATACAGCGCGCCATAACAGCCGCCCCTCTGGCAAGCCCATCGTCCACAAAGACTACTCTCTCATCGATTTTGGGGTTGATGTTCATTTTCTCCAGGCAGCTCAGGATTAATTTAGGCTTGTTCCCGGTAATCCCTGCCCTACCTGTAATTCCGAAAGTTGTGTCTTCAAAAATGAGGCCTTCTTTTTTTGCGACCTCTATGAGCCTGCACACCACTCCGGCCATTACCTCGTCAATGACAGCATAAACGATCTGAAGCCCGTGGGTCTTACAAATTTCCACGCCTATCGCGCTCAGCTTTCCCATATCTGAACCGTTTTCGCCCACATCGCAACCTATAAGCGTTACACCTATCTCCTCGGCTGCATCCGGTCTTACAGGGACACTGCCATACCTCTGTCTATCCCTTGGAACTTTTTCAATGATTATGAGCTCATGAATGCGCCTTGCATAATCTTCGATAGCTTTAGCCTTCATCTTCAAAGTAAGGAAAGAAGGTGGTTTCTGGTTCTCAAAAACTTCCAGAGCAGTCCCTACCTTAGAATCAACGATTTTCGAACCCCTAATAATGGCGTCAGGAATTGCACCTGCATAACCGCA
This sequence comes from Methanosarcina sp. 2.H.A.1B.4, assembly GCF_000979385.1. Lineage (NCBI taxonomy): Archaea > Methanobacteriati > Methanobacteriota > Methanomicrobia > Methanosarcinales > Methanosarcinaceae > Methanosarcina > Methanosarcina sp. 2.H.A.1B.4. Next base: position 74,612 of record NZ_JJOV01000081.1, on the reverse strand, counting down.
GAAGTTTCCAATTGTTTTTGCATATGGCTGGTCAGGGCTTGTGATCCTGCCATCAAGGGTCGTCCCGAAGTCAATTGAGATGCAGGGATTCCTGAAATCAACATCAGTCAGTTTAGCAGCTTCCTTTATTCCTGCTGTTGCAAGCTCCCCCTCCATTTCGTTTGCAACAATTTCAACTCCAGTAGAGCCTATAGGAGGCGTAACACCGGCTACAGCCCCATCAAAGATGACTTTTTCCAGTTTACTGTATTTCTGGAGTTTTTTAGAAATATTCGAGATGGACATTGGCGGAGTCATGTTCCTTGGAGGGACACCTGCCATCAGACACCCGTCTGCCAGAGCTTTGATAAATTCCCCCACTTCCTCCGGGGTATCAAAGCCTGCAACGACACCCGTAGAGCGCACCACAAAATTGAGGTCAGTCTTTATATCCAGGCTGGCTTTTTCCATGGCTTCGGCGAGGGTGCTCCTCACCAGCTCTGCAACGGCCTCACGCGTAAGTTCCACACCCGTAAGGGTCTTTCCGAACACGGTTTCTCCGGGTTTTGGAGGACGGACATCTCTGGTCATGCGCAAGACCTTGTTTATGATATGTGTCCTTCCGGTATCCATATTGACGGCTGTAAGGATAGATTTGGTTGTGGTATTTCCTACTTCTACGGAAGCCACAATAAAGAACGGTTTTGACTTGAGGTCAATCAAACGAACCTGAGGAGATTCTGCAATTCTGGGTTTCAGAGCCATTTTTAGTCCCTTCCTGAGGATTTATACATAGTTTCAATTGCATCTATATCCAGTACGGTTGAACTGCAGATATAGAATTCAATTGGGCTTGTACTAAAGAATGTAATAATGGATTTCATATTAAGATGAACTGTTTTTTGTAGTTTAATCAAAGGTAATCCAAACTGATTTGAAAATGATTCAAACTAATTTAAACGCTATTAAACTGGTTAAATCTAACACGAATGCATTGGACATAACAATTAGAAACCGGATATTTTGAATATCGGAATATGCCGGAGATATATATCTCAAGGATCTGATAAAAATGTATTACAAGAGCACAATTTATATGAAGTTTAAAGAAGGTATTAACCAAAAGCCTATAATAATCTTTGCTAAAGCACTTCAAAGTGCCAGTCTATTTCAGTTAAGTAGTTCAGTTAAGTATTATTATAATTGATCCATCCACGATTTATTTGCGACGGCACATTTTTATTAGTTATGTCTACAGATACTGATTATTTGTTTTTCGCTCTACTTTTTTGCCATTCCCAGATCACTTTTTTTGTATTTACTTACCATTATTCTTGTATTTACTTACCATTATTCTTGTATTTACGTATCATTACTCGCTCTTAGTGTGACACCTTTTCATTCATCCCTCAACATCATTTCTATAAAGAATGTTTTGACTTCAAAGCAATGTTTTCAATCAAGCCTGAAATTATTTATCCATAAGAATAAATTACAGCACGTAATTATAAAGAGTGAAAATTATAAAGACTACAAATATAATTATAGCAACGTGCATAATTAATATACACTCATGAAATATAATAATTAGATGTTGAAGAACTTATAATAGATTATTCCAAGGAATGACGCATGTGGCGTTTCCTGAGATTTGGGATAAATAATCATCGGAGGCCTTTAATGCCGTTAGACCCTATTTGCAAGAAAATTATATCTGACAATACTGAATACTTTTCGGATTACGGGGGAAAACATTACTATTTCTGCAGTACCGAATGCAAACATAAATTCGATACACTTGAAAAAAGCGTTATCCGACTTAAGCGAAACCTGAGTGAAAAGGAAAAGATTTCCTTCGGAAAACTGAAAAAAGACATCATAAAACCAGGAATCTGCACCCTCTGCGGAGCCTGTGCAGCAAACTGTGAGTACATAACCATTGAGAACGGTGCGCCAAAACTGGTCGGGCCCTGCAAAGCCTGCGGGGTCTGCTATTATCAGTGTCCAAGGACGATCACTACAGAAGAAGGACTAATTGGGAGCTTCCGATATGCCTACGCCGCAAAGTCTGCAATTCCCGAAATGAAGGGGCAGGACGGCGGAGTTGTAACCTCTCTCCTCCTTTATGCCCTGGATGAGGGACTGATCGACTGCGCCGTGGTCACAACCCGCTCAAAGGAAGAACCCTGGAAACCCATACCCAAATTAGCAACAACCAGAGAGGAGATTCTTGAAAGCGGAGGAAGCATCTACTCCCACTCAATGACTCTTGAAGCCCTGATGAGCGCAATCAAACAGGGAATGCAGAGCATCGCCTTTGTAGGGACGAGCTGCAACATCGACGCCGTCACAAAGATGCAGAAAAGCTCTTACGGCTTACTACACCTCTTCATGAGGGCAAAAATCCTGAAATTGGGGCTCTTTTGCATGGACACCTTCGCCTACGAAGGGATCAAGGCAGTGCTGGAAATTTATGGGATCACGCTCGAAAATGTAGAGGCCATGAAAATCCGAAAAGGAAAGTTCGAAGTTACGCTGAAAGATGGAAAAGAACATGTCTTTGAACTCAGCGATTTCGATGAATACCGGAGTTCATCCTGCCAGTTCTGTACAGACCTGGCCTCTGAAAACGCAGACCTCTCCTTCGGAGGAGTCGGCAGCCCCCAGGGCTGGACTACAGTCCTCGCCCGTTCAGCCATAGGTTACGAGATCTTCAACGAAGCCGTAGACAACGGCTACATCGAAGCCCGGCACCTTACCGACGAAGAACTCGAAAAAGTGCTCAACCTGGCAAAAATGAAGAAAGTCCAGATGTACGCCCTCCACATGAGACAGAAAGTCTAAAAGTCCAGAAAATCAGTCCTCTGAGCAAGCAAACCGGAAAAAAGGGTCGCTTGCTCATCTTTTATAACCCTTCAGATAGAAGATTAAAGTTTGTGCCCATAAGTTAGTCCGCTTTAGCGAGCGAAGCTCACTGCTAAAACCCATAGATTAGCCCTCTTGAGCGCAGCGAAACTGGGGAACGGAAGAATATATATTTATTTCATAAACTGTTTCTATAATGCATTACCAACGGCATTCTATTCAGGATTATTCTATTTTTGAGGAATTTTCATGATCACAAAAGAAGATGTAGAACACATCGGCTGGCTTGCCCGAATTGAGATCAATGAGCAGGAAACAGTCGAGTATATGGAAAAACTTAACTCAGTTTTGGAGTATTTCGGGCAGATTGATGAGTTGCAGACCGAAGATGTTACTCCCACATACCATGTTGCTGAGATCTATAATGTATTCAGAGAAGATGTGGTGGAAGAATGCCTCCCGCAGGAAACCGTTCTTGCAAACACCGAAAATAAACAGGACGGGGCTTTCAGGGTCCCGAAGATCGGCTGAGGAGATGTTTTTATGGCAAAATGGATGAGTGTTGCACAGATTAAAGAGAAGATTAAAGAAAGCTCAGCCGAAGAAGTAACAGCCAGCTACCTTGAAGTTATCGGAAAGAGCAAAATCAACGGCTATGTGACGGTTTCCGATAAAGCCCTTGAGCAGGCGAAGAAGATAGATGAAGAAGGGCATGCGGGTCCTCTCGCAGGCGTTCCAATCGCAATCAAGGATAACATTTCCGTAGTCGGTCTGCCAAACAGCTGTGGCTCGAAGATTCTTGAAGGCTACGTTCCTCCTTTCAATGCTCACGTAATCGAAAAGCTTCTTGCTGCCGGAGCCGTAGTCCTTGGAAAAACCAATATGGATGAGTTTGCCATGGGTTCATCCACGGAAACCAGCCATTTCGGGCCGACTGCAAACCCCTGGGACCTTGAAAGAGTACCCGGCGGATCTTCAGGAGGTAGTGCAGCGGTTGTTGCAGCCGGAGAAGCTCCTTTTGCACTTGGTTCTGACACCGGGGGATCTGTACGCTGTCCTGCGGCTTTCTGCGGTGTGGTAGGGTTTAAACCAACATATGGAGCCGTTTCGAGGTACGGAGTTGTGGCTTACGCAAATTCCCTTGAACAGGTTGGACCTCTTGCAAACAACGTGGAAGATATTGCAGTCCTGATGGATGTTATAGGCGGTTACGACCGGAGAGATTCCACTTCCATTGACAGTAAAACCGAATACCAGAAAGCTCTTGTTGACGATGTAAAGGGCCTGAAAATAGGGGTTCCGCAGGAATTTTTCGGAGAAGGCATCCATCCTGACGTAGAAAAAGCCGTATGGAACGCCATACACAAATGTGAGAGCCTCGGAGCGACCTGGGAAGAGGTCTCGATGCCCAACATAAAGTACGCTCTTGCTTCATACTATATCATTGCAATGAGTGAAGCGTCCTCAAACCTTGCCCGCTTCGACGGAACACGTTACGGGTTCAGGGAAAACGCCGAAAACTGGCACGCAATGGTCTCAAAGACCAGAGCCGAGGGTTTCGGAGCCGAAGTCAAGAGACGAATTCTCCTGGGAACCTATGCGCTTTCTGCAGGTTATCATGACAAGTACTACCTCAAAGCCCTGAAGGTAAGGACTCTTGTAAAGCAGGACTTTGATAAGGCGCTCTCAAAAGTTGACCTGCTTATGGCTCCGACCATGCCTAACCCTGCTTTCAAGATCGGGGAAAAGATTGAAGACCCGCTTACCCTCTACCTCTCGGACGTAAACACCTGTCCGATCAACCTTGCAGGCGTACCTTCAATTTCCGTACCCTGTGGCTTTACTGACGGACTGCCAATCGGGCTCCAGATAATGGGCAAACCCTTTGACGAGTCCACCGTCCTGCGTACAGCCTATACTTTCGAGCAGAATACCGATTACCACACAAAGAGACCTCCGGAGGTGGCGTAAATGGCTTACGAAAACCCTGACGGCATAAGGATCGGGCTTGAAATCCACGTCCAGCTTAACAAACTTAAGACCAAAATGTTCTGCGGCTGCTCTACCGATTACCACAATGCAGCCCCCAACACCCACACCTGTCCGGTTTGTCTTGGCCTTCCCGGTACACTTCCGGTCCTGAACAGGAAAGCCGTGGAAGCAGCAATAAAGGTGGGGCTTGCTCTTGAAGGAGAGATTGCAGAAGAGACCCAGTTCCACAGGAAGAACTACTTCTACCCTGACCTTCCCAAAGGTTTCCAGGTAACCCAGTATGATTTCCCTATTGTTAGCAAGGGAAAGGTTGTGATCGAAGGAGAGGACGGGGAGCATGTAGTCGGAATTACAAGAGCTCACATGGAAGAAGACCCTGGAAAGCTTGTGCACATAGGGAGCATCGAGAAGTCCAAGGGTGTCCTTATAGACTACAACAGGTCAGGCATGTCCCTGATTGAAACCGTTACCGAGCCAGATATGAGGAGCCCCAAGGAAGCCAGAAGGTTCCTTGACAAGTTCAGAAACATCCTCGAATACCTGGATGTCTTTGACGGAAATCTCGAAGGGGCTATGCGTGTAGACGCAAACGTCTCAGTCTACTGGGGCACCCGTGTTGAGATCAAGAACATCTCCTCCCATAAAGGAGTGGAAAGGGCTCTCCTCTACGAGATCATGCGCCAGAAGAACGTGATCCGCCGTGGCGGTAAAATCGTGCTGGAAACCCGCCATTTTGATGAAGGCAGGGGAGTAACAACCTCAATGAGGACAAAAGAAGAAGCAGAAGACTACCGCTACTTCCGTGAGCCTGACCTTATGCCAATGCGTGTGACTGACTGGATTCCTGCAATCAAAGAGACTCTGCCTGAACTTCCTGACGCCAAACGTACACGCTTCATGGAACAGTATGGCATCACGGATATGCATGCAAGGTCCCTCACTTCCAAGATCATGCTTGCCGACTTCTACGAAGGAGTCTGTGCAAAAGGCGTTGACCCGAAAACCGCCGCTACCTGGGCAGCCGACGTCTTCCTGGGGGAGCTAAACTATCGCGACCTTGCAATCTCTTCTTATGACGGCAGGACAATTGGCTTCATCCACGCAAAAGACCCCGAGATCGAGAATTCCTTCAAGGTCCCGGATATGGTAGAACTGGTCACCCTTTTTACCGAAGGCAAGGTAAGTGACAGGGCTGCAGTTGAAGTCATCCGTACAATTCTGGACGGCACGGAGGAAAAAACTCCCTCCCAGATCATCGAAGAAAAAGGTCTTTTCAAAGCAGAAGATGACCTGGTCACGAAGGCTGTTGCCGAAACAATTGCCGAAAATGCAGCAGCAGTACAGGACTATTTAGGAGGAGCAGAAAAGTCCCTGAACTTCCTTGTAGGACAGGTCATGAAAAAGACAAAAGGCACGGCAGATGCAAAGACAGCCCGTGAACTGATTGCAAAGGAACTTAAAGGGTAACCCGACAGGGTTTACCTTTTTTAATTTTCTTTTTCAATACTTTTATTTCATTTTTTATCTAGAGTTCTTTATCTAAAGTTCTTTATCTAGAGTTCTTTAAATTGATTTCTTTAAACTGATTTCTTTAAACTGATTTTTGGATTTTATTCCAGCCTCTGATTTTTAATAAAGGTCAGGCCTCCGATCTTCGAGAATAGAGCCGGTTTGCCTTATTTCCCTTGCCTCTTCAGGATCGATTTCCCCAATGAGAACACATTCCTCCTTTCCGGCTTCTGCCAGGATGCGGCCCCATCCATCGGCAATAAAAGAGCCGCCAGGATAAGTCGAATACCTGTCTTTCCCCACCCTGGTGCAGGCTATATGCGGCAGCTGGTTTTCAATCGCCCGGGAAATGGACATAATTCGCCAGGGATATATATAAAAGTCCGGGATTTCACCAGCTGAAACCAGCAAATCTGCTCCCTCAAGAGCCAGTTTTCGGGCAACTTCCGGATACCTGAGTTCATTGCAAACTATGAGTCCTAAGGAGAGCCCGTACTTTTGCAGTTTGATAGGAGAGATGCTGTCTCCGGGCGCAAAATATTCCTTTTCCGGACCGTAAAGCTGGACTTTTCGGCGGGTGCCGGCTAGTTTTCCGGACTCTATGCAAAACCCGAGGTTAAACTGGGAAGGAACCTTCATTTCTGAACTTATTGAGTCCCCTTCTCTTTTTTCGATCATTGAACCTGCAAGAATACAGTCATGTTCTCTGGAAAAGGTACGGAGAGCTTCGAGCGTGGGACCGGAAGCAGTTTCAGCCACTTCCCCTATACGGTCATAACAAAAACCTGTTGAGAAAACTTCCGGAAAGACGAGCAGCTCGGCTTCTTTTGAAACTGCGTCTTCTGCCAGGGAGAGGGCACGCTCAAGGTTTTCATGTTTCGAGCAAAGCGAGATATTCATCTGGATGCAAGCGACTTTCATGGTTGTCTCCATTCCTGCCATTCATGAATGGTAATTACTTTACTTAGATACTTTATTAAGTAATTCTATTTTCTGATTTGAGATTAAGGTTTTTGCGCTGCAGTATAAACCTGGTACAGCGGTGGTCCGAATGCCGGATAGCTGCTGCAGGCAGCACTTTGATTATCAGACAGTACTTTAATTATACATGTATCCGAATATTTGTATAGAACAATAAAAAAGAATGAAAACTTTCCGTAGGCAAAATATAAGGCATGTGAATCTCAAAATAGGCTTGAAGAAAAAGCTGTCTGCAAGAGAAAGACCTGAACCATTACTAAATCAAGGACCGACCATAAAGGAGGAAAACATCACGGAAGAACCAGTTTCTGATTTTAGATTTCACGCAACGACCCTTCTCTTCAAGTTCCGGGACTTCTTTTTCCCCCGCAGGAAAATCCTGGAAGAGGCAGGGATAAAACCCGGTTTCAAAATTCTGGATTACGGCTGCGGGTCAGGTTCCTATATCCGTGACACTTCCGAAATGGTGGGCCCTTCAGGAAAAGTCTATGCCCTGGATATCAATCCGGTTGCTGTTGAGATGGTCCGGCACCTGGCTTCGATAAAACAGCTGAAAAACATAGAAACTATACTTTCCGATTACAATACAGGCCTGCCCGGTGAGAGCCTGGATATAGTCCTCTTCTATGATACTTACCACACCCTGAACAAACCGGAACTTGTTATGAAAGAATTGCACCGGGTCCTGAAACCCGACGGAATCCTTTCTTTTAGCGACCATCACATGAAAGAAGAAGAAATAATGGAAGGGGTAACCCGGAAAAAGCTTTTCAAGCTGAAAAAGAAAGGTAAAATGACATATTCCTTTAAAAAGGACGAGGACTAATTCAGGTGCAGGCGTGTGCCTGTTTATTTTTTCATCTGCTTCTTTTTTTCGATTTCATTGATTCAGCGTTCGTGGCTATTAATTAAGGTAAAATAGGTATGGAGTAACCCACTATTTAATGAGTGATCCATTTAATTTACGGGAGGTTTTTTGTTGGATTTTTGCTATATGGGGATTGGATAAATCCACAAAACAACTTGAAAAAGAGGACTCCAAGAATCGTATCGAGACAAAAATCTAAAGACAAAAACCTAAAAACTAGTCCAAAACCGGCACAAAACCCCGGAAAGCAAAGATTTCCATATCAAGTCCCACTTTTCTCAAACTCCTTTCTCACATCAACCGGCACCCTGTTCATTGGACACTCGAAGTTAATGCAGCGGATGCACTCATACCGCCTTGCGGTCAAGAAAAACAACGCCCAGGCAACGACATAAGCCCCCAGCAGTAGAGGGTCCCTTACCAGCCAATAAACCGGAAAAAGAAACATAGGCAGGGCTCCAAGAAACGTCACTGCTTTTTCAAAAGGGCTGTGAGTGCCTGGACGGGCTTTGAAAATCTTTGGTATTCCCGAAAGCATCATGCATTTTACGCAGCCCTTGCTCCTTATGTAGTAAAGGCAGTGGGTGCAGGCAAAGCGAAATTCGATTACCAGAAAGAAAAAGAGAGCTATTCCGATGTAAACGGCAACCCATTTGATCGAGTCCCTGGCAATTGCAATTGAACCGATCAGGAAGGGGATCATATTGAAGAAGTTCCAGTAAAGACGGTCTTTTGCGGAATGTTCTGTTTTGAGGGGGATGCCAGAATTAAGGGGGGACATGGAGGAGTTTTTGAGAAGGAAAGGTAAAAAGGTTATGATTTCTTGAAGTTTTACTGGAAAAAGGTCTTGAATTTCTCGGCTTAATCCAGTAAGAGGCAAGCAAAAACAGAGCAAAAACTTCACCCAGGCTGCGTGAATAGCTTATCCCTGTCTATCTTGTCCCGTTCGCCTGCGAACGGTCCGAACCATAAAACAACTGAAATGAAACAATAAATAAGAAGCAAAATCACATAAAATCAAGTAACAATCACTAAAAGGGGAAAGGGACAATGAAAGAAAACACATCCAGAATAAAACTCTATATCGCCTGCAGCCTTGACGGCTTCATCGCCCGGGAAAACGGAAGCATCGACTGGTTAACCGAATACGAAAGCAGTCCCGAAACCGACTACGGCTATTCAGAATTTTACGCATCAATCGGCACGGTCCTTATGGGCAGAAAAACCTATGAACAGGTCCTGGGCTTCGGAGACTGGCCCTACGGGGAGAAGAAAACGTATGTTTTTACCAGACAAAAAGAACCCCTGCGCCGGGAAAAAAACGTAGAATTTGTTTCCGGGGACGTCGGGGAATTTCTGCGCAGGCTGAAGGAAAATACTGATGAGGATATCTGGCTCGTGGGCGGTTCACAGCTTATCAAGGTGTTTCTCGAAGAAAACCTTGTGCAGGATTTAATTGTTTTTGTTGTTCCCATTATTCTTGGGAGCGGGATTCCGCTGTTTGACCGGATTGGAAAGGAAGTCAGGCTCAAGATGATTGATACAAAGAGGTATGAGAGTGGGCTGGTGAGTGTAGAGTACGAAATTGGGGAATGACATAGAAAAAAAATAGTAAACCATAGAAAAATTCACTAAAAATTCTGAAAAGAATTAGTCCAGATCTTGAGTAATTTAATGCTAATTTCAGATTATCAATCTTGCTTGCAGCTTACACTTACTGGCAAAACCTTAGCTTCAATCACATTCATTGAATAAACTGACCAAAGAAAAAAACCTTTTCAATAAATATATATACCCGGAACCCAATAAATAGTTAGAAATCGAACTAAAATTGCCGTCCAAAAACAAATTAATTATAAATATCCCTAAACAGATATTATAATGAGTGATGTAAATTTAAAATCTGGAGATTGCAGCAGAAGGCAGGATAAAACTTTTTGTATAAAAATAGAACTTCCGATTTGGGGAATAAACATTCCATTTCATAGAATTTAAGAGCATTTTTAGATAACCACGAGACGAAAAACGTCACAAAAAGGACAATTAGACATATTGAAGATAAAAAATATATATATGCAATCAGAGTATATACCATTGATTCTATCGATTAAACTTACAAAATAAATCAAGAAATAGGAATCAAAAGACTGAAAACCCAGACGTTAGCCTGGGAGGATGTCGTGTGAGTAGTCATGAAGAATATGTTTAAAACCACAATTCTGCTCGCTTCCCTTACAGGGCTTCTGGTCCTTATCGGAAACTACTTCGGTGGGACGGGCGGAATGATAATCGCATTCTTGTTTGCGGTCATCATGAACTTTGGGAGTTACTGGTACAGCGATACGATCGTACTGAAAATGTACAAGGCAAGGGAGGTTACTCCAGCAGAGTCCCCGAACCTGCACAGGATCGTGAGCGACCTTGCAATGAAGGGAGGACTTCCGAAACCTAAGGTTTATATTGTTGAGTCCGGGATGCCGAATGCGTTTGCAACAGGCAGGAACCCGCAGCATGCAGCTGTGGCAGTTACGACCGGGATTCTCAACCTGCTCTCAAATGAAGAGATCGAAGGGGTACTGGCCCATGAGTTGGCCCACGTCAAAAACCGCGACACTCTGATCAGCGCGGTGGCTGCAACAATTGCCGGTGTTATCACCATGCTTGCCACCTGGGCTCGCTGGGCTGCAATCTTCGGCGGCATTGGCGGCAGGGACGACGACAACGGTGGAATTGTAGGATTTATAGTGATGGCTGTACTTGCCCCGCTGGCTGCAACCCTGATCCAGCTCGCAATCTCCCGTTCAAGAGAATTTGCCGCAGATTACGAAGGCGCCAGGATGTGCAAAAAACCCTGGGCACTTGCAAATGCCCTGGAAAAACTGGAATACGGAAATTCCCACTTCCAGCCAAGCAACAGGGACGTACAGGCAAAAGAGACCACGGCCCACATGTTTATCGTAAACCCACTCAAAGGCGGGGTACTCCAGTCCCTCTTCAGGACCCACCCGGTAACCGATGAGCGGGTAAATCGCCTGAGGGCAATGAGATTCTAAAGCCCTCTCAAACATTTTTTTTACTTTTACTTTTACTTATTATTTTTTTGCCTTTGTCTTTTTGTTTTTCATGTTTCCTTTTTACATCTTTACCTCTTTACCTCTTCATTTTTGTTTTTCGTTCCCTTGCATTATGTCTTCATTTTCTTCATTTTTCTTGCTTCATTTTCACTCTGAAAGTTTGTCCGGTATTTTTTTAAATTTAGCATGCTATATGTTATCAGATTGCACAGAGAATCATTAGACTTCACAGGAGAAAAAGCACTTATAAAAGAGAGTGATAGATAAAATGGAAAGGACAAATAGTCAATAAAAGACAGTCAGCAAAAGCATCAGTTTATAATGAATGTGCTGACAAAAAGGTAAGAAAACAGGACCTGACAAAACAGCATATTTACCGGTTCTGATTTGCCGTTTTTATTTACCGTTTGTAGAAAACGTTCGAAAAGTCAGATTAATAAATCAGGCTGAAAAGGATTTTCGCAATAATAAATTATTATGTTGATTATCTACACCCTATCTTAACCTGATCGGGGAATTTTCTATGGAAGACAAATTTGAGATTGGCAGGATCATCAGAGCAAAGAATATCTCTGATGCATGGTACCGCGGGCTTAACATCATCTGGAACCACGGACAGGTAATTACCGATGAAAGGGGAAGCCAGATCAGGGAATTCATGGACTTGATGGTAGTAATTGAAGACCCCTATACGGACAGAATTCCCGAAGATACTGCCTGGAATGAAGAAAGGCTTGAAGAGTATGCAAAGCAGCTGATCTCGGGTGAAAACGTACAGGACTTTGAGTACACCTACGGGCAGCGCCTCAGGAACTGGAATGAGGAAGTGGATCAGATCGAATATGTAATCGAGAAACTGCAGGAGAGCCCTACTTCCAGACGGGCTACAGCTGTCACCTGGATCCCGCCTGTGGACACTAAAGTCAATGAAGTTCCCTGCATGATCCTCGACGACTTCAAGATCAGGGACGGTAAGGTTCATCTTACCACTCTTTTCAGGAGCCATGACTTTGGGGGAGCCTACCCTGCAAACCTTTACGGACTTTCCAGGCTCCTTGAATACGTTGCCAAAAGGGTAGGAATCGAACCCGGAACAATCACCACGGTCAGCATTTCAGCCCATGTTTACAACCACGACTGGGATATGGTAGAAAATATTGTGAAAGGCGTGTGCTGAATCTCAAATTATACGAATTGAGATAGAAAAACCTGATCAGAATAAGTATTCCATGTAGACTATAGAATAAACACTATAAAATAAACAGAAGAAAACCCCGGAGTCCTGTTGTAAATGCGTGTTTTGATCAATAAATCATCGATTAAAGGGGAGGTCTTTGCCCCACCCTCAAAAAGTTATACTCACCGGGCCATAACCCTGGCAGCCCTATCTAAAGAAGCAGTCGTCCATCGCCCCCTGCTCTCCGCTGACACCCTCGCTACCATCCAGGCCTCCAGGATGTTTGGAGCTTCCATAAAACGGGAGGGAGATGACCTCCTTATCCAGGGTGTGAATGGAAAACCCAAAGTTCCGGATGATGTAATTGATGCTGCAAACTCCGGGACAACCCTCCGCTTCATGACAGCAATTGCAGCCCTCACTGAAGGAATCACCGTACTTACGGGAGATGCTTCCCTTCGTACAAGGCCCAATGGCCCCCTCCTCGAGGTCCTTAACAAGCTGGGGGTAAAAGCTTTCTCAACCCGCGGAAACGAAAGGGCTCCGATTGTGGTTAAAGGGGGACTTGGAGGGGCTATTGTGAAAATTGACGGTTCTATCAGTTCCCAGTTTATCTCCGCACTCCTTATAGCCTGCCCCCTGGCCAAAAACAGCACCACCCTCTCAATCGTCGGAGAGCTTAAATCAAAGCCCTATGTTGACGTGACCCTGGAAATGCTCGAACTGGCAGGAGTCAAAATCCATACCGATGATAATAACGGTACCAGATTCATCATCCCTGGAAAACAGAAATATGATCTCAAAGAGTATACCATTCCAGGCGATTTTTCCTCTGCTTCCTACCTGCTTGCATCTGCGGCCATGATCGAAGGGTCTGAAGTTACAGTCAAAAACCTCTTCCCCTCCAAACAGGGAGACCTCGTAATTGTCGAAACCCTGGAACGCATGGGAGCAGACATCACCTGGGACAGGAAAGCCGGAAAGGTTACGGTCAGGGGAGGAAAGCCCCTCAAAGCCATCACCTTCGATGCCGGCGCAACCCCGGACCTTGTTCCAACTGTTGCCGTCCTGGCCTCTGTCGCTGTTGGAACTAGCCGGATTGAAAACGCCGAACATGTACGGTATAAGGAAACCGATAGGCTCCGCGCCCTTGCAATTGAACTTCCGAAACTGGGAGTCCGGCTTAAAGAAGAAAAAGACAGCCTGACAATTACCGGGGGGTCTCTGCATGGAGCAGCAGTCCATGGATGGGATGACCACAGGATTGTTATGGCACTTGCAATGGCAGGTATGATCGCAGGAAACACAACTATTGACACTACTGAGTCCGTTTCTATCTCTTACCCCGATTTCTTTAAAGACATGAGTAACCTCGGGGCAAAAATAGAGAATGTTTCTGATAAAATGGAGAAATGAGCTGCATTTCGGATGCAGCCCCTTTTTTCAAATCATATTTACGTGCAGAGGCCGCTCATTTCATAAAGCCTCAACAGATATTAAGGAGTTATAGACCTTCACATTTAAATCATCACTTACAGGAGTAAGGCGAAGGACAACCGCAGAACTGTTTGAGGAAAGGTTGTAATCCGAACTCCAGAGATTTTCATTTTTAGCCTGCGTTTCGAAATAAGTTTTCCAGGCTTCCGGATAGTCAGTAAAAATCGTCAGGGATACCGAGGTGGTGTTGTAGAAACTTTCAAGACCTGTGACGTCATACTGGTGTTCTCGAGACAGGGAAACCAATCTGAGATCCTCAACACTGTTGCTGGAAAGAACCCAGTTGCTGCCTGCCAGACAGACCGCATTTACTGAGAGGTTCAAAAAGCCTCCCCCTTTTTCAAGGGTTATCCCTGGAGACAATTTCATAAACGACTGGTTTCCCTGGGAAACGATCAAGGCTCCGTTTTCATAACAGTAAATCTGGTCAAGATATTGGGAATTATCAGCCCTGTAGGAAAGAGCCCCGCATTCAAGAGAGCCAGTCAATGGAATATTCTTGCTGGTGGAATTATTGTAGGTAATAAATGCAGACAGATTGCACTTATCTTTGTTAAAGACAAGCGTACCCCCTGATTTCATGCGGTTAACTACCGGGAGATTACCCCCACCCATTCGAAGTGGAGAGTTCAGGATAACCTCACTATTCGGACTGACTACCATTCCCAGGGAAAGGAGGTCAATATTACACTTTAGCCGGGACATATCCTCATAAACTTCGGACATGTGGCTATATTCAGCATCTTCCTTCCACTGGGGGACGTGGTAAACCTGAATGTTTGTTATAAACAGAACCACGATCCCAAGTAAAAGGGCAGCTGCAACAGCTACTGAGACTCCAGAATCCGATTTGAGAAATGAAGAAAACGGTTTAATGAATTTCAGTTTCATAACATTCTTTCTCCCATTCCAACCATTTATCAGAAATAATATGTCGGGGGACTGCCTGTGCAAGGAGGAAACACGCCCTTTTCTAAAGCAGTAGGGGTTACTGAATCGGATTCTAAAGCAAGCTCCATGAAGAATCCAAAGAAAAGGTGATCCAAAGGCGACCTGATCCTGGACAAGCTACTCTTGCGTAAATCACACCCATACATAAGAAATTATTTTATTGTGTAAGAATATCATATGTTTCACTGCATAATAACTTTTTGATAGTTGTGGGCTTCATGAAGCAGTAACATCCATTTTCTGAATCACATTGTTAGAAGGTGTGTGAATTAGAAATAAATTAACAGTGTCCCCATTTTCAATAGGAATCCCGATTTCAATAACATCTCCAATCTCCCAGACACCATCCACTCCCAGCTTTGCGGACACGTTCTCTGGAGAAAATTCATTTCTAGTTCCATTGACCATTACCACGACTTTTATTTCATTTCCGGAGAGGGCTTCTCCTCCCCTATGCTTCAGGTATACGGTATCTGACGTTTCGTCCATCCATACCTGCAAATCTGCATGTGGGATATCATCGGGACTATTGTAGGAAAAAACAAATACACCGATAAAACTGAAAAAAATAACTACTAAACCGATAAGAAGGACCTGCCCCATGACCTCCGAAACCCCATCACAGTTTATGATGAATTTGCGTAATTTATACATGTAAATACCCCGGTCTTAAATTTGTTTCATGTAAGTCCCCTGAGCAAAAAGAAAGCCTTAGGCATCTGTTTTCTTACTGACAATTAATGCTGGTTTTCCTCCTCTCAAATAGCCATATCCCCTTCAAAATCCATTTATCATTCAAAATATACAGCTACATAATCAACATTCATTTCTTTGTTAGCATTATCTGCGGCATTTCCGACAGCTTCAATCTTAACCCTGAGCCCCTCTACATCCTCAACCGTATTTATACGGTTGGAGATGTCAGTTTTATAAGTAATCCACACCTTATTATCATAAACCATAGTCTCGTTTTCGTAATACCATACCCCAGGAGAGGGATAAGAGTCATAGATCCTTAATTTGATACCGAGAAATGACTGGTCATATGCCCTATATACGATCTTAAGTGTAACATTTGAAATCGGCTCACCAATCCTGTAGTCATAGTCTGCCATATTTATACCAAAATCAAATATTTCACCAGTAGAATCATATAAATAGGACTCATTTTTATTTTTTTTTGGCACTTTATAGAGGGTAGAGATATTATCCCCTTCTTTCATTATATCCGTTGTATTTAACGGGCCAGAGGAATCGCTCACCTTTGCCGGAGGCAGCCAGCCCCCTGAACCTCCGCCGCCCGGAATAACTTTCGCCTGCCTGAACACCTGCTTTGAATCCATATCAATCAGACTCAGGTACACAGGATCTCCTTTTGTAAGGGAAGCCCCCCATTTATCAGACACATTGATTGTAATGACATCGCCCACGTCCCATGTGCTCTTGTTAAGGTTTGAGAAAACGTCATCCGGAGAATATACGTAGCTAGAACCATCAATGGAAGCTATAATTTTCATATAATCGGAATCAATGACGTCCCCTCCGCAGTGCCTTATATAGATAATATCAGTTGGAGCACGAGCCCATTTCTCTACCGCAACATGAGGACTATCGACAGGTCGATCTAACGAAAAAACCATAGTTGAAAACATCCCGGCTATTATAACCGCTATGCTGGCTAGGAGCACTTCCCCCATGATTCCGGAAACAGAATCCGAACTATTAAGAAACTTCCATAAATTTTCCAACATTAAACCCATCTCAGCCACAGCTTCTACCGCATATTTCAATAGAGGAGCAAAGTGAAATTACAATGCACCTCATCGCTCTTTTTCATTTCAAGAAACTTTTATTTTCAGCTCAGGCATACAGCCAGATAATCTATTTCTATTGATTTTTTACCGATTACATTGACATGAATGTTGAACTTCAAATCGGAAATGCTATTGATATTTATAGGCACAGTTTGATTGTACATATGCCACTTATTACTCGCACAGTTAACAGGGTCAAATATCGGCATGTTCTCACCTGCAATTTCCAATGAGAATTCCGAAGGTTGAGTCTGAAGGCTATAAATCATCAAAATGGTTGCATTATGGGCACCAGACCATTTGAAATCGTTCTCACAAAAACCAAAAGTCAGGCCAACGGTCTCACCTTTTAGTTCGTGAGCGAAGTTGTTTTTGGGGTTATACTCCTTTCCTTCAATCCCCAAGAACGTGTCATTGTATTTCTCATCCGGTACTGCGGAAAAGTTAACTGCTGGATCGCAGTCATGCAGATACCTGAGGTTCACCTTGTCACTATCATCCCCTTCTACGGTGGTAAAAAAATACCATTTGCCCGGTTTCATCAGTGGACTGCACATGCCCTCAATGGGCATCGTCGCCTTCTGAATCAATTGCTTTGAACCCCGATCGACGAGGAATACATCAACACAGTTATCACTATCCAGGTGAACTCCCCATGTTTTGTATAGATCAATTTCAATAACGTCCCCCAGGCCCCAGGAGTTTTTACCCGTACACCCCTGGATTTCCTCTTCTGTCAATACTTTCTTGTTTCCATCAATTATTACAATGAGATCCAGATCACTAAAAGATAGGGACTCGCCCCCGCTATGCTTCAGGTAAAGGATATCCGATGAAGCATTAACCCGCTGCTGAATTTCAATTTGTGGGGTATACTCAGGACCTTCCTGAGCAAAAAGAACCACCCCCACTATTGCAAGCGCTGCAAACGTAATTCCTGCTATGAGCACCTGGCCCATGACCTCTGAAACCGCATGACAATTTTTGGAAAGGCTGAGAAAATTCCACACAGGTAACACTCCCCGCAGCTAACTGGATATAATTATGTAATAAGTCGTATTTAGAGTGTTTGATCATTCGAATTATTTTTTATAAGTGGAAAAATAATATTCCTCCATCACAGGAATAAAAACCCCAGCCATAAGAAAAATAGAAAAAGATTTGATTATAACTACTTTATTAAACAAAAAGCCTGAAAAGCAGCCTGGAAAAACTATTGGGTTTAGAAGGTAAGAAAAAAGAGAAAAAGCAGGCCCGAAGGCCTACTCTGTTTTAAAGTGTTTAAGTTATTGAGTTTATTTTGCCGGGATGATGAGGGATCTCTCACCAGCAGGCACGAACTCTCTGATGGCACCGCGGCCGAACTCTCTCCTGGGCTCTGCAAAGTTGAAGGGCATGAGATCGTCAGCGAAGCAGACCTTGATGAGTGGGTTGACGGTGAATGCGTCGCCGCGGCCTGCGTGGGCTGCCTGAGCGATACCTGCGTATCCACCCTGGTGACCTACGTTCATTGCATAGTTGGGGTAGTTTGGACCACGGAGTTCGTCTGGGAGACCTTCGTCGCCCTGGTAGGACAGAACGTTTGTGGCACCGCACTGGTCCTGCAGGTCGTATCCGAAGAAGCCGAGACGGCCCCATGCTTCCTTGTGCAGGTACATGGAGAGGTACCAGCCGGAGAGACCAGCGTTTGCGTT
The DNA here is from genome assembly GCF_000979385.1 of Methanosarcina sp. 2.H.A.1B.4. Taxonomy (NCBI): domain Archaea; kingdom Methanobacteriati; phylum Methanobacteriota; class Methanomicrobia; order Methanosarcinales; family Methanosarcinaceae; genus Methanosarcina; species Methanosarcina sp. 2.H.A.1B.4. The sequence goes on along the minus strand of NZ_JJOV01000081.1, from coordinate 56,211 downwards.
TGCGGTTGCAAGGGAAGTTGCAACACCGGCTGCAGCTGCGAGCACGGTTGCTCTCTGGGATCCACCGAAGTGGTCTTCAAGGGCAGTTGGGAACTTCTCGTAGGTCTCGATACCGTAGAGTGTGGACTCGGTTGCGATGTCCTTTACGACTTCGAGGGTGGCCTTTACCTTGTTGTCCTTGCCGAGGTTTGCAGCACCGTTGTACTTGTCGTTGATGTAGTCTACGTCATAGTACACGTTGTTGTCGAGGATGTCATCGGTGTATGCAGCTGTTGCATACTGTGTGAACCCGACACCACCGGACATGTAGGACCCGAGCCAGATCTGGTCGTAGAGCATGCAGCCTGCACCGACGACTTCAAGGGCAACCTTTGCGGGGTCGTCAGTCACTGTGCGGCTTGTCTGGATGATGTCTGAGAGGTGACCGAAGGATAATCCACCGGGCTCGTTGGGACCACGTGCACGCCTTGCGGGGAGCATTTCACCCATAGAGACGAGAGCTGCGTGCTTTGCAGCGAAGGACAGGTCAGCTACTGCTGCTTCACCAGCGCACATGTTGTATGCGGAGATGAAGGACATACCGATCTGCATGGCTGCCCACCTGGAGGTCTGAGCACCGTCAGTTGTCCTGGAGACAATTGTTGGGATGTGGATTGCCTGCCAGGTTGTCTTGCCGACGGAGGCCTTAATCTGGGCTGCCTGTTCTTCATTGAACATCTTGTTGATGTTAATGAGGTACTGCTTGTCAATTTCGTCTGCAAGCTCGTCATCACCTGTGAAGATCTTGACGTAGCAGTCGTCGACAAGGGCGGGGTGGGTTTCGACCATCATTTCCTGAACCACTGCTGCACCGGGCATTGCGTGGTTGAGGGTCTCAAGATAGTGGTTGATGGTTTCAGGAGTAACTTCCTTACCCAGCCTCTTTTCGAGGGTCTCGTGAGCCATGTCAAGACCGACAATACAGGTTCTCCTGATGTCGTCCCACATCTGCTGCATTGCAGCGTTGTTCACGTAGTGAAGGTCGTCAGGTTCGGCAACGATGTCAGTACCGGAGATGACGTAAGGAGTGATTGCACGCTGACCGAGTGGTGCACCGGTGTGCATCATTGGGTTGTAGAATGCAAGGCCTCTCTTCTCTGCGAGTTCCTTTCCGGCCTTAATCATTTCGGCCTTTCTTGCGTCCTGTGCAGGTCCAAGTCTCAGGAACTTCTCAGTCTTGCCAGTGATGTCCGTGGTGGACTGCTGGTTTGACCCGTATTCCTGTGTGAACTTGACTTCCATTGACTTTTTGAATTTTGAGAAAATATCTGCTGCCATTGTGGTCACCTCATTTCGGCTGGAATCCGTAGGTAGTTCTCTCATCGAATACTCTGTGTACCCATTCAACGACTTCTGCATCGTTCCTGAATCCCACATTGTCCACACGGTAAATGGTGGTTCTCTTTGCGGCTTCTTCTTCAGACATAGGCTTGCCGAGGTCTACTTTCCTGTCGAGTGGAATTGCAACCTGGTCCTTGTCCATGATGATGGTGCCGTTTTCGAGTCTTCTCCTGTCAAGCATGTCGAACATTACACCGTCTTCCTGAAGACGGACGGAGTGTCCGTGAACGGTTGCGCCGCGCATACCTGAAAGTGCAGGGCAGCTCATTTCGGTTTCCAGCTGGACCTTTGCGCACTGTTCCATGTCTCTTTCACGGGCTTCAACAATCTGACGACCGGAAAGGGTACCTGGGTCTACACCTCTGAAGTTAATTGCTGCGAAGTATGATCTGAAGTAAGGGGTAGACGGAGCATTATACATGGAGTCAGCGAACTGAACGTACCTGACCCTGTCTCCTGCTGCTGCACCGGGTGTTGCTGCTACAGCCTCGCGGACCGAGCATGCGGGTTCTCCCATCTCTGCAAGTGGTGGGTGGGTGCTTGGGTAGTCGCTCCCTGGTGCACGGTGTCCAAGGACTGCAGTTAAGTCTTCGTCTGAAATCTCCCTGAGTTTCTCAAGGTTCCCAGACATGTGCTTTCTGCGGTTAGCGCCAACTGATGTCGCGCCTGGATAAAACTGTGGTTTGTATGCCATCTCATGCAACTCCTTTATGATTTTCTAACTGGTCTAATGTCGTCTTGACGTATTTTACGATTAGATTTAGTTTATCCCTGGGACAGAAGTCACCACGTGTAACTCCACTTACCATATCCATTACAATTCCCTTGGTACGAATATTTTCATCCCCTGGCATCACTAATCTCGTCTTTATCCCTGCTTCTGCAAAATCCTCAAAATCCACCGGGATCTGGCTGACAACAATTGCCGGAATATCAGCCTGGCTCAGTATCTCCCTTGTTTTCCTAATTACATGGTCCTTAATATTTCCGAGGTGAATAACAGCCAGCTTGTGCATTTCAATCTGTGCGACTTCTACCGGACTCAGTACAAATGATCCTGTCCTCATGCCTGATTCGGGAATCCCTGAACCTGAATAAAGTACGAGCACACTCACCTGAATGTTTTCTTTCCTCATTCCGTATGTAATCTCGCATACCGGTTTTGTGATATGTCTCTGGCCGGGACTCATAGCAATAGCTACCACATCGGCACGACCAGCTTCCGAAAGAGTGCCTCTTTGAGCAAGCCCTCCTCCTTTGCCTAGTCCTCCGCCGCATCGGCAGTCAACTACCTGTGTTTCCCGATCGATCATCATACCTTTTCACTCATCTGTATCATTGAAATCTTCTTCTTGTTTCTCGATGAAGACAAGCTGGTTTCCCTTGGATTTGGGATCTACCATACCAAGCATGCGAGGATCAGTATCAGGACCAAATTTTGCATAGTCAGTCACGGTAGGCTGTTTCCTGAAGAAATATCCTTCCCTGAATTCAAAAGAGAACGGGAGCACTTTTTCGCATACTGACCTGACCTTTTCTTTAGTTTCGGCATTTGAGATTTCAAGCCTGATCCTGCCTACACTGATCTTAAGTTCAATAACCTGATCTCCGATCTGAATAGGCTTCCTTAGGGGGTGTTCCACCTTTTCTCCAGTACCAGGGCCTGAAGACACCTTTTCGGGGAGTCTCGAGCCCTGGACTATAACGCGGATTATCCCGTCAATCCGATAGAGCTCAGTAATAAGCTTCTGAGCGGTTTCAGGGGACAGGATTCTACTGGGAAAGATTTCGATTTGGATAGAATCTTCCGTGTTTGAAGCAGAGTCTGACATCGTTAGACCTTTCGAGTTATATGTTTAGAGCGCTCCTGCAACTGCCTTAATCGGCTCGCGGAATTCCTTTATTCCACCAAACACGTCACCAATGAGGCCGGATGTTGATTCGATTGTGAACATCTGAGTACCTGCATCAAGGGCTACTGCTGCACATACGCAGGGGATTGCGAAGCCTCTTGAGTGCCTGGTAACGACGTGGTTACCGTTGAAGACACCGGGTCCACCGCCACCATAGATTGAGTGGCTGAAGAATGAGAATCCTACTGCGACACCCTGTACTTTACCATAGTCACAGCCGGGGAGACCGGTTTCCTTCTCAAGCATGTCGTTGAAGTACAGAAGTGTTGAGGATACGTTCTGGGCTGCACGGCCTGCACCACAGTTCACGAGAGTGGCTGCAAGGGTACCTGCTGCTGCATAGGCGTTCCACATTGGGACGTCGTTTGCCTTGTAGAAATTGTATCCGGATGGTGCGGTCTTGTCAACGGAGATTACACCGTCTTCAATTGCCCTGCCGACAATGGACTGAATAACGGTTCCGATGGTACCGTCTTTGCCGTTTTCCTTTACGGTGTCGTATACGACATTGTTGGCGTTAAGACCCTGGCAAGCAAGACCGAGGAGCTGATGCCTCTCGAACATACCAACTGCGCCGCCCATCTCAAAGATACCGGCCTGCTCATAGATTGAGGAGAGTGCTGCTGCGTTCATTGCACCGCGGTTGGTGATTGCTGCAACGTGGTTGGCCATGATGTTCCTGAGGGAGAAGCCGAGACCTTCGTTGTTCTGAGGGATGTTCAGGATACCTGCAACGTTTCCACCCATGAGGTCCATTGTCTGCGGGTAGCTTCCCCAGACAGCGCCCTTCACTATGGGTGCATCGTACATATCGGTTTTGAACATATCCAGAACGGTCTGGGTGACTGCTGCTGCACCTACTGTGGTTGCGGACATGTAGTCAGCACCAGCGACTATCCTGGACTCTGGGACCTGAACGAGCAAGCTCTTTCCGCCCTTGAGTACCTTTACATCTGAATTGTCGCCTTCATCGACCTGGATAAGACTCTTAACGCTTGCTGCAATAGCATCAACATTGCCTACGAGATCGTAGTTGAGTCCACGGCCTAAGATCTGACGGCCTTTGCCACCCATCTTGCCGCTTGCAAGTGCGCCCTGAATACCTGCGAGGTTGACTGCAACGGACCTCTTGGTGTCCAATATGATTTTTTTAATTGCTGCGTTTCTTGTTGGAGCAAGGTTCATGATATCGACATTGCTCTCGAGCAGTTTTCCTCTGTCGTCGTAGATGTCTACTGTGTCAGACACTTTAATTTCCTCCTTAATTTATTAAAATCATTTTGGGACTGGTCACCTACTCGAGTGCAAAAGCACTCACAAATCAAGTACCGCTTCGTTTTTAAGTGTCCACTTTCCCAATGAAATCTCATTCGTTTAGAAGGTACTTAAATCTTTTGTGTTCTCCGCTAGATGAATTAGTACATTTTTTTAAAATTAATTTTATTAAGAAGACATATATTATATTGAGATTATATAAAAAAACGGTATCAATGGAAAAAAGAAATTTCGAGATTACTTAAAACTGCCGATAATAGCCGTGAACACTTATTTAATTATTTTTCCGAGTAGAGACTAATATAACTTAATTTTTATTAAAATGTTCATATCCAATCAAAAGAATCATACCAAAAAGATTTAGTAATATCCTCGTAATACGAAAGTTTAATATGGAAGTAGTTGTCGACGTAGGCGGAAATCCCGGGGTAGACTGCAAAGGCTTTTGCAAATATTGTTATTTTAAGAAGGTAAAAGATGTTCAGCCCCTGGGCTGCAAGTATTGTCTCCCTTTTAAAAAAGGGTGTGATTACTGTACTCGCAGTGTGAAAGAATCGTACTCAGGCTTCAAGTCTCTCCAGATGGTACTCGAAGAGACTTCAAGAAAACTTTGCTTCACAAGCGGAGAGGTAAAAAAGTTCACTGTCAGTGGAGGAGGGGACTTAAGCTGTTACCCCGAACTGAAGAATCTTGTTACTTTTCTATCTCAGTTCAACACCCCAATACATCTGGGATATACCAGCGGAAAAGGCTTCAGTAAGCCTGATGACGCCCTATTCTACATCGATAATGGAGTTACAGAAGTAAGTTTCACAGTCTTTGCAACAGACCCGGCTTTGAGAGCCGAATATATGAAAGATCCTGAGCCCGAAGCTTCAATTCAGGTTCTTCGGGACTTCTGTGCCCACTGTGAAGTCTACGGGGCAATAGTTCTCCTCCCTGGAATAAATGATGGAGAGGTTCTTGAAAAGACCCTGAGTGACCTGGAAACAATGGGTGCAAAGGGAGCTATTCTTATGAGATTTGCAAACTTTCAGGAAAACGGTTTGATTCTCAATAATTCTCCTATCATTCCCGGAATAACTCCACATACGGTTTCTGAATTTACTGAAATTGTGCGCAGTTCCGCAGAAAAGCATCCTTCAATCAGAATCACAGGAACGCCACTGGAAGACCCATTAATTGGCTCACCTTTTGCAATCCGCAACGTTCCTGAAGCCCTTTCAAAACTTCCCGGAGTAACCAAAAAGGCAACTGTCATCACAGGTCAGGTTGCAGCCCCCAGGCTTACGGAAATATTTGAAGCCCTTGGGGGGACTGTAAACGTAGTTCCACTAAAAAAGGATATCGGATGCCTCATTACTATTGACGATTTCAAAACCCTGGACCTCTCTGAGGTAACTGAAACTGTCTTTATTCCGGGAAGGGCTTTTGCCCATGACCTGGAAATCAAAGAAGCCCTCAAAAGAGACGGGGTAGACAGACTTGTACGCAGAGGACCCGAGCATCTTTCCGTGGACGGGGAAATGTCCATAGGCATGACCAGGGAAGAGGTTTTGGAACTGGAAATAGAGAACTTCACAGAGCTTATTAGCCAGATTAACGCCCTGGGGCTGCCTGTAAAGTAAAGCCCCACCCAAAATAAAAAGTTAAAGAGTGTGCCCTGGAGAGAGCCAAACATTAATAAAAAAAGAGCCAGAAAATGAAAAGCCTCTTTTCCAGAAGAAAAAAATCGGCAGGAAAGCTTGGAGGCATTTGAGTAAAAATTCCAACTTCCTCCGACTTTTAGACTGCCCTATCTCCTCCCTACCGGCAGTAAGAAGTCTTTTCATATTCTTAACACGTTCTGTTCTTGCCTCAGCGCGCAGACCCGGACATAAAATCTGAAAGTCCCAGCTGTTTAACCTTGTGGTTTTCAAACAACGAGCAGATATCATAATCAAGAAGCTCGATCCTCTGTCTGGTATAGCTGGAGACCCCATACCTTTCTCCGATCTCTTTTGAAATTTTAAGATATTTGCGGACAGATCCCTCATGCACAGTCAGTATCACATTGCCTCCGCATTTCGGGCAAGTACCGGTAAGGGGTGGGCGCCTGAATTTCTCACCACATTTGATGCAGCGCATCCGCTGTCTGGAAAAAGAACGAAGATTTCCGATCAGATCCGGAAGGAAATGGGACTTGAGAACCCTTTCAGCTACATCAGGCGCATCTACTGCCCTTATCCGATTAGCCAGAGTGAGTTGAGCCTCCATCTTTTCAATCATACTCCCAAGGGTCTTATATGAAGAATTAAGAGGGCCGGCAGCAATGTTCGAGGTATCATGTGTAAACATGAAATGTTCGTACTGCTCAGGCGTCCCAAGCCGACTGCTAACCAGATCCATAATACGTTCAAGTTCTGTGGGGCTTTTGATCTCCTGCGTAGCCCTGTAAAACTCAATAGGATAGCGCGCAGAAACATCGATATTATGGGCTTCCTTATCCACTTCCTTGGGGTCGATCCTGGTAGTTAGCACCAGAGGAGCATCCATCTTTCCTCCCCTTTTATCGGGCAGATATGACCTCGAAAAATTGAGAATCCCATCCATAAGGAGCATTATGCAATCTTCATCCCCATCGCAATTCCTGCGTTTTGAAGCATGGAAAAAAGGATGAGCATAGCCTACGGAAGCTTTCGTAAACCCTATGAGGCGCCCAAGTACTCCTGCGGAAGTATGAGGAGCAAGCCCTATGAGCAATGCCCCCACAAGGTCCTGAATAGTTTCGGCATTGTAATAAGGCTCAATCTTATAATACTTCACAAGAAGGTCATCCACGTATTTTGCAGTACGCAGCATATACTCACCCCCGTCATAAGATATCACAAGGTCCTGAACCTTCAAGCAGACAACCTGGTCATCCCTCTCAAGGGGTTTTCCACAAATATCCTCCACATAACCGAGTTCCAGGAGTTTGGTTGCCGTAATTCCGAGTTCATCAGCCCTGATATGAGTGAGGGGAATATCTGACATGTCGTAGCGTATAGTTCCATCCTTAAAAACGTAAACATTATGTTTTGCGCGCAGGATTCCCTTTTCCAGAGGCTCGGGGGTCATCTGCCCGTTCATGAGCCGCTTTACCCCCTTGATCATATCCATTTTTTCCCTTTCCCCTAAGTTCTCAAAAGCCTGCTTGTAAATGGAACGGAAATCCAGATTTACATTTGCAACGGAAGTCGGCTTTCTCCCGCACTTGGGGCAGATCTCAGCACCCCTTACATCGATCTTGCAGCGAGAACAGGAAAGTTTGGAATTCGTGAATTCCCCGCATTCACAGCGCCAGAAATAAGTCTCTTTCCTGCAGGCAGGGCATTCTCTCAGCCCTAATTCAACTTCAATTTCCCCTATCTTCCCATTCATGCAGGATGTGTAGTCGGAGGCAGAGACAAGATTTCGCGTAATTCCCCCGGAATTGTTTATCGGGAAGAGAACCTGGGCTGCAGGAGACATCTTGCGCAGATCGGATTTTTCCGGCCTTCCCATCCGTGCCCCTATCCTTGAAGGAGCTCTCGGGTAAACCTTAAACCCGCTCAAAACACCTGCAGCTTCCACCATATCATCTATGTCTGGCATACTGGCTTTTTCTTTGAGGGAATGGTCAAGCCCGAGGCATAAAATAAACGGAAGAGCCTCTTCGATAAGGATTTCGTCATCTTTTACCCTGTGCAGTAAAAGGAGCTTTTCAAGCACCGGCTTTATTCTCTCTTCAAGAGAAGCTTCCAGGGGCAGTTTAAGGACTCCTGCCCCAGCCACCTCACCTGCCAGAAAGCTCCCTTTTTCAGCCACAAATTTTCTGAGAGCTTCAAACTCATTCCGGTTTATGTCGTGCCAGAGATAGGTGAACTTCGGATGCAATGGCACATTAAACTCCTCTGCAAGCCTGAGAGCAAGGGCAGCAGATGGATTTTTCAGCTCTTCCTCGGGAATTTTTTCAGGACAGGCGGCCTGGTAATCATACTGCCACCATTCGAAAACATAAGGTGAAGGCATTAGAGGGTGGTTATTTTCCAGGAAGTCCCCGTAATTGATCAGAATTTCCCCGATATCGACAATAACCTCAACCTGTGGGCGGAGTTCATATGCCTCCTTTAGATCATCTATACGGATAAGGTCTCCAGAAAAAAGTCTTACCGTAGGTCCCTCTATGGAGTCCACGGCAGACATGGCTGCAGCTTTACCGGGCCTTTCAACCTTGAGCTGAGTCCCGTTAGCTATAAAATCGTCAAGCAAGACCATGCTGGCAGGACTGATCCCTGCCGAAGCAAACGAAGTATTTCTTGACCGCCCGTACCGCAGCCTGAAACCTCCTGGCCTTGAAGGGTGAGAGAAAACAGGCCTTCCGGCGATCAGGTCACGGATATATTTATCCTTTGGCTTGATCTTGTTTTTGTGCTCATCTTCAGCGCTCTCCCCGCTTTTAGCACCCCCGATAAGTATCTCCAGCCAATCCCACCCGTCCATCTTCAACTTGTTGACGTGCTTTTTGACCTTGGGGGCCTTTAAGGCGAGACCTTCGGCAAGCACAAGGCACATTCCTCCCCGGACACGGTTTGTCCCTATCCTCTCAAGATTCCTGTGTCCTTCGACCTCGGCTTCTTCAGTCGGGTCCCCGTCAATGCAAACAGGGCAGTTCCGGACAATCAGGCGGATTTCATCTTCGGAAGGCATGTACTGCAGGCTTGCAACCCTCTTGTAAAGCAGGATTTCTTCTACATAGCGCTCTACTTCCTCATCTCTTGGCTTGTAGCGGTCAATCCCTATTCCGCGCCTCACATAGTCGCCAACCAGCACGGAAAGAGCCTGCGCAGTCCCTCCTGCACTTCTGATGGGCCCGGAATAAAATATCCGGATATACTGAGAGCCGTCGTCATTTTTCCCGAGATCTACCTTATCGATTCCTTCAATGGGGGCTGCAACTACCCCTTCGGTCAGGACTGCCATAGAAACACGGATAGCGGCTTCCACGGCATCTTTCTTTGTTGGAAAGCTTCCTACTATCCCTTCGGCGACCTGGCGCCCGATTTCAAGGGCAGCTTCTTCCCTGGACATATTGACCTCAAGTTCCCGGATCTTTGCAGCAACCCCCTTGACTCCGATAAGGTTTTCGACCCTATCTGCAAGGTCTTTGGCAAGTGGAATTTCTACAGTGGGCTTCGGATCTCCGCCCCGGGCCCGAGCCCTATTTGCAACCTCAATTGCCTCTTTTAACCTTGCCTCAAGCTCATTGAAGTATTCATGCATTTCCTCACTTGCGATTGTTTCACCCATATTGAAAAGTCCCTTTTTGGAAAAAATGAAAAAAGATTATCTCTGCTTACGCAGGGATCCCGCAGCGAAGAGACCTGACATCGAAGTCACAAAGAAGACAAAAACCCCTGCCCAGAGAAGATAGTACCCGATATCAATACCAAGAATAGTTATATTAAGAGTCTTCAAAAGCAAGCCTACTGCCAGGATCGCAAGGCTTACTCCTGTTGTTTTATTGTTCTGCGCCCGGACTTTTTTATAAGCCCGCATTTTTTCCATCCTTTCTCTTTTTTCTGCTTTCAAGAAGATCTCTCCAGGTACCTGAACAACCAATAACTATCAAATCTGACTGTCAAACTCTCACTTATAATATTGCAATTTAACCGGTACAACCGACTTAAACAGCATGCCTTACGGAGGCAGCTTCTCTTAACCGGTTAAGGAGTGCAGCTCCAAGTCCTGAAGGGTTAAAGGAGCCATCAGCCAGAATCACATCCAGGCCCTTCGTGTCCAGAACCCTGAGCCCTTCAAAAAGTCTTCTGGCAGCTTCTTCCGACCCTTCGCGAGACCCAAGTAAAAAGCATTCATGTGCACTCAATCTTTCAGAAGCAAAAAAGCCTGCGGTCTCATCGCTGAGCAGAAGCCCGACTTTCTTACCTTCGCGCCGGTAATTTTCGAGCAGGGTGTCAATCTTTTCGGAAACCTTTTTTAGTTCCCCTTCCACAAGCACGACCTGCGCATCCGGGGCATAATGACTGAATTTCTGACCCGCCTTCTTTTCAGGCATAGCCTCTCCAGCCCTGGCTTCAGACTCCCCATACGCGGACCTGACTTTACCTATGACCCTTTCAAGCTCGTCAATTCCCACGGCTCCGGGCCGCAGCACTACCGGAGGTTCGACCGTCATGTCGATAACAGTTGACTCAAGCCCTATAGCTGCGCCCCCTCCATCAATGACCGCATCAATCCTGCCTGTAAGGTCAGCCAGGACATGAGATGCCAGACTGGGGCTGGGCTTTCCCGAAAGATTCGCACTCGGAGCAGCCAGAGGAGTGCCTGCCCTCTTAACAAGCTCCAGAGGAATCCTGTGGTCAGGCATGCGGAGCCCTATCGACGTCAGGTTTCCCGAGGTAATTTCCGGGACAATGTCGTTTTTCTCAAGAACAATCGTAAGGGGACCAGGCCAGAAAGCGTCCATAAGCCTGAAAGCTTTTTCAGGGATGTTTTTTGCGATCTTTCCGAGGTCTTCCCTGGAATGGACAAGCAAGCTAAGAGGATTGCCAGGCGGGCGTTCCTTTGCTTCAAAGATTTTCCGGACGGCATCAGGGTTCAGCCCATCAGCTCCAAGCCCGTAAACGGTTTCCGTGGGGAAGGCGACTGTCCCGCCCCTTCTGATAATCGCTGCAGCCTCGTCAAGAATGGCGTCAACGTTCTCTTCGGAGACCCGGAAAAGTCGGGTCTTTGTTTTATTTCCGTTTTCTGACTGCACCGAAGGTAAACTCCTTACTGATTATTATCATGCTATTGTTTCTGTGTTTTACAGATTGTAACTTGTTCTCATTATGCAGCATTATTTCTTAAGCCACTTCTCGAGAGCAACTTCAAGTTCTTTGTGGTCCTTTGCATAGTCCTGCATGCTGACTCCTTCAAGGCTTGCTTCAAGTGCCTGCCTGCAGGCAGTAGCTCCGGCTGCCGTGCCCATTGGGTGCGCATGGATTCCACCGCCAAACTGCATAATAACATCTTTTCCAAAGATAGAGTAAAGGTCAGGAATCATTGTAGGAGCAAGCCCTCCGGACGCGACCGGGAACATTGGCTTTAATCCTCCCCAGTCCTGGGTAAGGACATGCTGGCTCTCATCCGCAGGCACTTTATCTAGCACACACTCATCTCTCAGAGTCAGTACCTCATGTTTTTCTCCGTGCATTTTCCCTACAACCGTGCCTATGTGGAGCTGGTCAAGCCCTATCAACCTGCAGAGCTTGGCAACGAGAACCATGCTTATCCCATGGCGGGGGTTCCGGGTATAGGCCGAGTGCATACAGCGATGGGCATGAAGGGCAAGGCCCGCGTCTTCAGCCTCTTCCCGCAGGGTCTGAAGGGCAGTCCAGCCCACAGGCACGATATCGATCATTGCATAGCTGGCACCCAGGTCTTTGAGGACATTTAAGCGCCGGGACATTTCCTTACATGTCGGGGCTGTGATGTTGCAGAGGTACATCTTCTTCTCCCCGGTCTCGACTTCGGCTTTTTCGGCGATTTTCAGGGTGAGTTCAGCCCTTCTGTCAAAGCCATTGAACTTCTGGTCGGTAAGGTTCTCATCATCTTTAACGAGGTCGCAGCCGCCGGCAAAAGAATTGTAAGCAACTTCCGCATGTTTTTCAGAGTTCAGGCCGACCTTCGGTTTTACTATAGTCCCAATAAGGGGCCGGTCCTGCACACCTACAAGTTTCCTGATCCCCTGCAGCCCGAAGTTCGGACCTTTGAACTCGCGAAGCATTGACTCTGGGAAGGTTATGTCCTGAAGCCTGAGATTGTCAACGATTTTCATACTGAAAATGTTTCCTGCAACAGCACTCAGCACCTGGGGGACCGAACCCAGTTCAAAAAGATCTTCCGAGTAAGCCACCCTTACGGTCTGCGATTCTTCGTCCAGGTAAAAAACGTGAGGTTTTAATTTCGCTGCAAGTTCGGGACTCAATGTGGAAATCTCAGTCCAGGAGTCTATAGAGCTTTCCCCTGCCATGTGGGTGGCAGCTTCCTCAAAATTTACTCCTGCTGACGGTTCAATGTGGAATTCACAGACCATATCTGTGTCTTTTGGGCTGTAGCCCATGTCGATGTAGTCCCTGCGCATTTTCGTCACTCCTTTGGAATAAGCAATTTTGCAGAATAAAATCCAGTTATATAGAATAATAATAGTTCTGATTGAAGGAGGTAACTGAACATAAATAAAAATTTGTTTATCAGAACCGAAAAACCTGACTGGACCAGAAAAAGGGACTGGAGGAGAAGAAAAAAAGAGGGACCTCCTGTAATCTCCAAAAAAGGGGAGGGAAACAAAAAGAATATTATGAGAACTGAGGTTCTATTCGGAAGTCTTTTACAGCCCCCTAATGAGATCAGTTCTCTAATTGGAAAATAATTTTAAGGTTCTTTACTGCTCCAGCTTCAAAGGGTTTCCGATACCAAGGCCCATCAGGCGGGTCTCTTTCTGGGCTCCGAAACCTGGAGTGAAATCCTTTCTTTCAAGGTCAAACCGGACCTGCTCTTTCTGAAGTCCGTAACCGTCCATATGGTCGAAAATCAGTTTTTCTATGAGCTCCAGCCCATAGTCCACAGCCTCGAGATAATTATCTGCAACCTTCCTTTCGACTTCAGAGAACACATGATACTGCTCGGTTCCGGAACCTGCCGGGCGGATTAGAATTTCACTTCTCTTGACGATGTTGCCAGCCAGGGCTCCTACAGCATTACCGACCTCATGGAATTCCGGAATACGGATATCTGCATCGATAAATTCTCTGAGTTCGGGCACATAGGCTTTGACAGGCGCCCCGATCATTATGACCGGAATATTGATCTTGAACTTTGTGAAACGTGAGCTTGCCAGCAGTTTTTCAAGGTCTTCCCGCTTGAGGTCTTTTGCAAAGAATGCCAGCAGGTCAAGAGCAATATTTTTTGCAAAACTTCTTTTTATTTCCCTGGAAAAACTTTCAGGATCCAGCCCGAGGTAGCTGCCAAGAAGTTTTGCTCCCAGCCAGGAGGCGGTACTGTTCCACATTTCATACTCTCCAAGCACATGAAGGGCATCCGTAGGTGTGAAACCTATATGGCAGATGCAGCGTTTCTGGACCAGGGAACGCAGAACCTTTACAAACTGCAGGGGATGTTTTCCAATTGCTTCTGCAATATCGGATATTGAAACCGGCTCATATCCTATAGCGTCAAAGATCTGACGTTCATGGTTTTCCAGTTCAAATTCGATAGAGTAATTAAGGGCCTGTATGTCATCATCAGACCTCGAGTTCCCACTCCTGACAAAGAAGCTTGCTGGCTGGAAGATATCATCCATTATCCTATCAGAAATTTTTTCAGCATTCCTCAACTTGTCTTCAAGGAGAGGATAATCTGAAGCCGCAAGGCAGATAGGAATAACCCGGTTAGGGCCAATATAGAGTTTTCTCTGCACCCAGACGTGGCTGTCTCCTCCCATAGCTGAGGTTCTTATCCTGACCGCCTTGACCATAGTTTTCCAGTCTCCCACTACAGCCCCGTTTTCACTGATCTCGGGAACTCCATCCTCTATCAGAGCGATATCGGTGCTCGTGCCTCCTACATCCACAGCCACGCAGGTTTTCAAGCCACTGATATGGGCAGCCCCTACAAGGCTTGCGGCAGGGCCTGAAAAAATAGACTCCACAGGCTTTTCAAGAGCCTCTTCTATGCGTGCAAGGGAGCCGTCGCATTTCATTACCATCATAGGAGCTTTGATATTTCTTGCTTCCATTACCGATAGAACGGCCCGGATGAACTGGGAAGTTATCGGGATCAAGCGAGCGTTCAGAACTGCGGTTACTGCCCTTTCGTAAGCTCCCAGGCTCAGGGAAAGTTCGTGCCCGCAGACCACGGGTTTATCGGTCAGCCGTTCGATTATTTTTTTTATAGAAAGTTCATGTTCCGGGTTCCGTACGGAAAAGTAAGAAGATACGGCATATGAAAAGAGCCTGCCTCTGGTGTCGTTAACGAATTGCTCCACAGATTTAAGGTCAAGGCAGCTAACTTCATTTCCTTTTGAATCGTGGCCGCCATCTATGGAAATTGTCTCACGCGCCGGGATAGTTCCATTGACTGTATACCCTGCCAGGATCAGGCCTGCTGGATGACCCTTGCCTTCCAGTGTGGAGTTTGTAGAAAGAGTTGTGGATACTGAGACCAGTCTGATATCCTTCAGATACTCCTGTTTTAAGCCTGCCACTACGTTTTCGATCCCTTCGACCAGATTAGAATGCGTCGTTAGTGCTTTATTAGAATCAAGAATCCTGCCTTCTGAAAGATCCATTAAAACGGCGTCAGTGTATGTTCCACCAGTATCGATTCCTAAACCTAGTTTCATAGTTTATAATTTATTTCCAAAAAAATATAACATAGCCGATCAGGATTTTGCAGGAGTATAAGGTTCTGCAAGGTGGTAAAATATTGAGGGGTACGAAATAATAGAGGGGGTGAAATATTGAAAGGAAGAAAAGGTAAATAATAAAGGCTGCTCGGAAAATATCCTGTCAACTGCCCGCTAAATCTAAAGATTTAACGGGTTTCCTGCTGAGGTTTTATGAACTCAGGGTCTTGAATAATCCCTTAAAAAAGCCAGTTTGAATCCCGGCAATATTCCATCCATGATTTTAATTAAGGGATCTTCTTCAATGGCGGATCACTTGTTAAAAGGTGGCTCTGATTCGTTTTTCGATCCAATTAGACTCTTTTAAGACCGTTTCTGTCCTTTATCAGAACTTTCCTGATTCATGACTTTTCCGATTCAAATTTGGTCTTATTTCCTGTAGAATCCTGTTCAGACCTCTTTTCAGACCCCGTTATGACCCGCTTTCAAGTTGCTTCCTAAAAAAGAGTCAAGATTCTGCGTATCTGACAAAGGAAGCCTTAATTTCACCGGGATTTACTGGTATATATAAATGAGATATGAAAATAGATAACATAACCGACTCTCTTTTTAGAAGGCAAAAAAAATTTTATTATTTGCAAAAAAACATTAGACTTTCAATTTCAAAATAAGCCTTTTTTACATCGAGGTTGATTTTCATCCTGCTGAAATAAACTCGTTCCCTCAAATTTGAAGCCGCATAATTTTTTACAGATAATTATATGGGAAAAACAAAAAAGAATCTGAAAACAGGAATTCTATTGAATAAAAAACCGAATCAGAACTGGATAAAAAAGAAGCAGAAACCTGATCTAATAGTTACAAATCGGAAAAATAAAAACCCGATAAAAAACAAAAGGATGAATGTGTTTGGGAAACACACTCATTTCATCTTTATTTTCTTCTCTCTTATTTCATCTTTATTTTTTTCTCTTTCCTGCGTATTCATCCAAGCAAGTGCCTTCGCAGCATTTTACTCCCATCCTGTAGGCCGCCCGGGCGATCATGTGCCCGGAGATCGGGTTGGTAAGGAGGATGAAAAGCGCGACGGTAAGAGCTTTAATACCCATCGGGGAGGCACCCTCCTGAATAATAATGCTCGTGAGAACCCCGAAAGCTCCCAGGGTGCCGACCTTGGTAGTTGCATGCAACCTGTTATAGACATCAGGCAGGCGAAGGAGACCAATCATACCCAGAGAGAGGAAAAAGATCCCTATAAGCAGACTGAGGATACTTAGAATATCTGCAACAAGTGCCAATTCGCCAGCCATTAGAGCACCTCCCCTTTATCAAGGTATTTTGCCACTATAACCGTTCCTACGAAGGAAATGATTGCAAGAAGCATGGCTACGTCCATCAGGAAGATCGAACTTGCCTGATAAGCGTAAAGCGCGAAAATAACACACAGAGCATTACCCATGGCATCTTCTGCCGCAATCCTGTCAGCAAGGGTCGGACCGTACAGCACTCTGTAAATACAGGGAGCTGTTGCGACGACCATCACGATCAACGCCAGGAAATCTGCCTGTTCCAGTGAGATAATCATTCGAATGCCTCCAGCACATATTTTTCAAGATCATCCCTGATGGAATCACGAACTCCCTGCGGATCGGTTGCATCGATTGAATGGACATAAAGAATGGATTGGTCATCCGAAATGTCCACGGTCAGGGTTCCTGGAGTCAACGTGATAGTGTTTGCAATCCCGGTGATGCCTATATTGGTCTTGGTCCTTATAGGAACCGCGATAATTCCGGGCTTGATGTTGATTGTGGGGCTGAGAACAATCTTTGCGACAACAATGTTGGCTTTTATAATCTCCTTAATCAGCACATAAAAGTACTTGATTTTCTTAGGAATCTTTGCCAGCCAATCCCCTGTTGGGTGTACCACTTCATCCAGCCTGTACAGTTTGCTGAAAGGCTCTACAACTATCATTCCGAAGATGAGGCCAAGAAACAGACTGCCGATGGTTACATACCCACTGACCAGACACCAGACGACCGGGAGTGCCATGTAAGTAATCAAACGACGCTTCATCTAATCACCCTCAATAATACTGCATCAATATACGGCTGCGGATCAGTGATCTGCATCGCTATGGTCTGTGCAATTTCAAGGATCGGGTTGCCAAATATTCCGAGAATGAACACAAGAGCTGCCAGCAGCATGATCGGACCTACAATCAACATGGACAGTTTGTGGTGGGAATAATCCCCGTACTGCGGGTCTCTCTCTCCCCAGAAAATAAGCATCCAGCCTCTGAACATATAGAACAGAGTAAAGAATGCAAATAATAACGCAATAGCTATAGGGAGATAGAATGCCGATCTGAGTCCTGCATCGAAGAGGGAGAACTTACCAATAAATCCGCCCATCGGGGGTACTCCACCAATGGACATGGCTCCTACAAGGAAGGAGAAAGCCATTAAGGGATTGCTGTTGATCATGCCTCCCATCTTACGCATGTCCCTGGTTTCCGCATGGTGAATAATTCCACCCGAAGTAAGGAACAACATGCTCTTGGCAATGGCGTGGTTTACCAGGTAGACAAAAGATGCCGCAACGATTAAAGTCCCACCTGCAATTTCACCTGCTTCAAGTGCAATCGCTCCCATTCCAAAACCCAGGAAAACATATCCTATCTGGGATACACTGGAGTAAGCTAGCAAACGTTTGACATCGTTCTGTCCTATTGCAGCTGTGGCTCCAAGTCCTATAGTGACGAGAGCGAGCAGTAGAATGATCGGTCCGTACACTCCTTTGAGAGGTGCAAAGATAACAAAGAGGACCCTGAGTATACCATAGGCTCCGATCTTGATAATCACACCACTGAGCATCGCACTGATTGGGGACGGAGCTGTGGGGTGAACATCCGGAAGCCAGTAGTGCAGAGGAAAGACTGCTGCTTTTCCAGCGAATACGATAATGAAAAGCAGACCAATAGCGTACATGTGCCAGGGCATTGTACCTGCATCGGCAAGAATCCTGACCTTAAGTGCAATGTCAGCCATGTTCAGAGAACCAACGGATGCGTACAGAGAAGTGACTGCAAGCAGCATCGCGTTTGAACCGAGCATGTTCAGTACAATGTACTTCATGGTAGCTTCCATCTTATCCGAGATCTTCGTAACCTTTGAGGTTTCGTTTGCAACGATCAAAGCTCCTGAAGAGAGCAGCATGATCTCGAAGAAGACAAACAGGTTGAAAATATCGCCTGTCAGGAAGATTCCGTTGATACCTGCAAGCATCAGGTTGTACAGGGAATGATAGGTCAGGTTCAGGGATTTACTCTCTATATAATCGTAGGAATAAATCAGACCCATACAGCCTATAAGGCAACTCAGGACAACCATACTTGAGCTCAAAAGATCGGCTACAAGCACGATTCCGTACTTTCCGAACTCACCTACCTCATATACTATTATTCCATCGTTCCAGACCGTATAGATAAGCAGCCCGCTTAAAGCCAGTAAGCCGATGCTCACTACTATATCAAGAGCTTTCTGGAATCCAGGGTAATTCTTGCTGAGGATAGTAAGAGGGGCCATTAGCAAAGGTATGGCGATCAGGAACATGGGCAGATGCTGCATTAAGAAGCTCATCCCCACAACCTCCTGAGTTCCCCTACATCAACAGTACCATATTCTTCATTAATGCGGTACGCAAGGGTCAATATGAAAGCAGTGGTTGCAAGCCCGATCACAATTGCCGTGAGCACAAGAGCCTGCACAAGAGGGTCCACGAATGCTGTATACGGATTGGTTGTTATTGGCCCGATTATTCCAGCTGCCAGGTTATCGTTATAGATAAGGCCCTGGTTAAGGCCCTCAACAGCTTGATGGTGCTCCAGAATCGGTACAAGCGTACCGTCACTGAAGACTCCGCCGGCAACTATGTAAAGGTTTATAGAGTGGGATATGATCCCGAAACCGATGATGACTTTCATCATATCCCTGCGGAAAATCAGGAAAGTTCCTATTCCAAAGAGCAGGGAAATGGTAAGTGCGAGAAGAGTGTTATTCATTTTCCACCCTCCGAAGCTTTGTCAGTTCCTACTTTAGTCACAATAAATAGCAGTCCTCCGACCACTACAAAGTACACACCAAGGTCAAAGAACATGGAAGAAACCAGTTCAATCTCACCAAGGTGAATGCCTCCTACTACTACAGGAATGAAATCAAAGGCACTTCTGAAGTAGTTGTGGCCTGCAAATAAAGGAGACCATGCCGTAATACTTGCAAACAGGAGCCCATAGCCAAACCATGTGTGCCAGTCGGGGTTCCAGATTTTCTTGATGTCATCGAAGCCGTATGCCACGTAGATAAGTCCGATTCCACAAGCACACAGCACACCACCAATGAAACCGCCGCCTGGCCTGTTTCCACCAATCAACAAAAGATCGATAGAGTACAGCATGTCCACCATCAGGCAGATCTTTGCAATCGTTTTGGTAATTACCGTGGTCACTCTTCTTCACCTCCCTCAGCTTTTCCTGCTCTGCTCAGGATCAGGTTATAGACACCAAGAGCTGCAAGGGAAAGAACCGAAATTTCTCCAATGGTATCATACCCTCTGAAGTCCACGACTATCACGTTGACAACGTTAAGCCCACCTGTCATTTGCAGGCTTTTGTCCATGAAGTAGTGAGAGAAGGACTCAAACGGTGCAAGCATTCCGGCGTTTGCGTTTACCATTAAGGCAAAAACTGCAAATGTAACCACTGCCGAGATTGCGAAATTCACCATAACCTTACCCGCTGGCATAGGTTCCTTGAATTTCTGAGGAATCTTAATGATTGCCAGGATGAAGATAATGGTTGACAGCGTTTCCACACAGACCTGTGTCATTGCAAGGTCAGGAGCCTTCAGGTACATGTAAAGCAGGGATACCAGGAAACCCAGAGCCGAGAGAGACAGGACCGCAGGCAGATATTTGGGGATTATCGCAGCACCAAGCGCTGCCACAATCATCAGAGCATAAAGCACGATCTCATAAGGCTGTGAATTGAAGTTCAGTCCTTCAGGGAAGATGCTTCCCAGACTTATACCCTGGGTGTACACTGGCCACAGGATCAGGAAGATCATGAAAAGCATTGCAGCTTTGATATAACCTCCGATAGGTCCTGGCTGGGTAACTGCTCCGAACTTGGCGGCTATACCCTTTGCATTGTTTACTGTTGCATCATACCAGTAGTTCACGCTGATCCAGGGGAGCTTGGCATTGAAACTGTTCTGCCAGGCAGCAATTGAGTCATAGAACTTGTAGAGTACAAGACCGATGGCAAAAGTTGCTATCGTCATCAAAAGCGGCGTGGTAATCCCATGCCAGAGCTTGATGTGCAGAGTATCAGCATGCGGGACAAGTCCACTGTAGGCAGGCTGGATCAGATAATCAACCGGGAACTTGGGGTAGAGCCCGAAGAAGATGATCAGACCTGCAAGGAAGACTGCCGGAGCCAGCATAACCCAGGGGGCATCGTGAATGTGGTGAGGGACATCGTGGTCGTGTGTCCTCTCTCCGAGGAAGATCCCGTCTATCAGTTTGATAGAGTACATCAGGGTGAACACACCACCGGCCACTGCAACAGCGGGGAAGATAATAGCCCACGGACCTCCATAAGTTTCTGAAACCAGTGCTCCGATTTCAAGGGATGTTTCATAGAACATTTCCTTGCTCAGGAACCCGTTGAGGGGAGGGACACCTGCCATCGAAGCTGCTGCGATCACCGCAACTATGAACGTTTTTGGCATCTCCTTACGCAAACCACCCAGTTTTCTGATATCTCGGGTTGTCGCCTCGTGAGCCACGATACCTGCCACCAGGAAGAGGGTAGCCTTAAAGGTGGAGTGGTTCAGCAGGTGGAAGGTTGCTGCAGCAAAACCCAGTCCCGGATGTTCAGCCGTACTGTAACCATACATGGTCATCAGGTAGGCCAGCTGGCTGATTGTCGAGTAAGCCAGGATGGCTTTGATATCGGTCTGTCGGAAAGCCAGGAAGCCCGCCATAACCATGGTGAACATCCCTGTTCCTGAAACCAGGATCAGCCATTCGGGGGTTCCCGAAAGGATAGGGTGCATCCTTGCAACCAGATAGACACCAGCCTTGACCATTGTAGCCGAGTGCAGGAAGGCGCTCACAGGGGTCGGAGCTTCCATAGCATTGGGTAGCCATATATAGAATGGGCCCTGTGCAGATTTGGAAGCAGCTCCAATGAAGATCAGAACCAGGACTGCAACATAAAACGGACTTCCGTGTAATGTTGAAAGGAGTTCTGAACTCTGAGCGACTTCAGAGATACCATAGGTGCCTGTAACAACCCTGAGCATCAGGAAGCCTGCGAACATGACAAGTCCGCCACCGGCAGTTATCAGAAAGGCTTTGGTTGCGCCGTATACGGATTCTGGTCTTTCTCTCCAGTATCCGATAAGCATAAAAGATGTTATACTAGTCAGTTCCCAGAAAATAAACATCTGGATAGTATTATCTGTATAGGCAATGCCCAGCATTGCACCCATAAAGAGTAAGAGCCACTGGTAGTACCTTGGCAGGTCTTCCTTTGTGGACATATAACCGTTTGAATAGGACATGATGATAACACCAACGCCTGAAACGATTAATGCCAGGAGAACGGCCATGCCGTCTCCGTAAAAGTCTAAGGATAGACCAGCTGCCGGTAACCAGTCCCACGAACCCTTAACAGGAGTGCCTGCCATAGCGTACGGGATTACCTGGGCGTTCAACACAAAACACGTAAATGCGATAAGTGCCGAAATCCAGCCAATCCTCTGTTTGAATACTCTATATAATACAGGTAATGTCCATGCAAGTATAAATGGTAAAAAGACAGCTATTACTATTGCATTAAATGGATCCATGAATCATCAACCCAACCTCTGTAGTTTTTTGGTTATTTAATAGTGAACACTAGTCAGGTTCAAAAGTTTCAATCCAGAATTCAATCCACATAGAAAATAAAGATATAATGTAATCTTATATTTTCCTCGCGTATACTCTTTTGTCATATAGTAAAAATGTTTCGGTTTTTACTGGATGCATCTTCAGCATCAAGCAAACTATTTTGCGTCAAAATTGCGCGCTAAATCTTGCCAAATTGTTCCCTGATTACAGCAAATACCTCCCTTTCAAAACTGCAGATTTTTACGTAATTGAAATTACATCCCACTTTTCTCATTGAAATTTTAGCTTTTCTCAGTTCTTAACGCTACCGATTTTATCATAATAGGGGTTTAATGGAACGATGTACAATAATCCAAATCAGAACTAAATAAATATAAAGGTATAAAACCGATAGCATCTGGTTTACTAATTTCCATGTGGATTCTCAAATATTTGAATATTTCCAAAAAACACTATCAAGAAAAGAGCAATTTCGAGGAAAAAAAATATGAAAATAAAGGTCAGAAGAAAAAAATTTCATTTTGGAGTAGCAATTTAATCAGAATAATTAATGAAATTAGTTAATAAGTAACCCCCTTTATCAGTATAATTTATTTAGCTCACTAAAACTGTGAATCAGTAAATCTAATTTGAGAAAGCAATAGAGAATGATTCAGTAGCAGGTTCAGTGAAATTAAGTCAGTTTTAAAATATATATGAGTATATATCAAAAAATTGAAACTTACGTATAAAATGAATCAAATAGATAAAAAAGAGAAATATGTGCATTGAAAGTAAAAAAAATCTAAATAGAAAGAAACTCGAACGAAAGTATTTTGTCAAAAAAAAGAAACAGCGGGCAAAAAAAGGTCACAAAAAGGAAAAGAGTATATCTAACATAATTATTCGAAACCTTCTGGTTTTGAAACGGTCAGAGAAATGTTCTAGAAATGTGTTAAGGAATGGATTCTCGATAAAAGAATAAAAATTAAAAAATATACAGGGCATACTTAAAAAATTTCAAGAGCATTGCAAAAGGACGGATAATTTAAAAACTGCCCATGCTAAGTTAAAAAGGTACAGCAAACTAAACACAAAGATCCGTAAAACGCCAGTAAATACGAGCCTGATGAGAAAAAAGGTTCAGAATTATTTTCTCTTCTATAATATGAGAAAAAAGGTTCAGAATTATTTTCTCTTCTATAATAAGAGAAGAAAAATAATAATTCTTCTATATGCTGATTCTATACTCAACATATTTATCAGGGTTCAGGCTTTTGTTTCCTGTCCTTCGCCCTGAAACGGTCCTCTGTCTTTTCGAATTAATTGATCTCTATTGCTACAGGACTTTCCTCGGGGCAGCGCCTGAAGGTAACCTCAAGCACTCCATTTTTGTAACTTGCTTTTGCACTCTTCGGATCCACAAGGACAGGGAGTTCCACATCTTCCGAATATTCAGAAAGCCCAATGACTTTAATTTCAAGGTGCTGAGCGGTAGCGTGCAGCAGGAGATCTTTCTTTTCAACCTCCGGAAATTCTGCAAGTACGTGCACCATGTCCTCGTTTTCAAATATATCAATTAAAGGTTCTTTTGTTTCTGAGGCAAAGAAGTTCTCTTCTTTTTGAGAGTATTCCGGAACGTTTCCAAATTCCCGGAGTTCAGTATCTTCCCCCGGGCGATGAATGATAGAAAATCCGTAAACAAAGGGAACGGACTCTCCCATTTCTTCCAGGAGGGCTTCGATCATCTCTTCCAGGTTGTCAAAAAGTTCAGACCCAAAATCTTCAAAGAAATCCTTTCTTTTTCTTATGCCCACCATTATTACCTCTGATTTTCCTCTCGCTCCCGAAAAATCACTCTATATCGATTGAAGTTCGGGAACTGGACTCCAGCCGGTTAAAGGTAACTTCCAGCACACCATTTTTATATGTGGCTTTAGCACTCTGGGGGTCCACCTTTACGGGCAGTTCCACACGTTCGGAGTATTTTGGATTCCCATCTAATGTTTCGATGTCAAGTATTAAATCAGTTGCGTTCAGTTGAATGTTTTCTTTCTCGATGCCCGGCATCTCGGCAACCACGTGGACTTTTTCCTCGGATTCCAGTACATCAATAAGGGGTTTTCTTATGTCAAGATAGCGTTTTTCTCCGGTTTCCATCTGTTCAAACATAGGGATATTCCCAAATTCCCGGATTTCAGGCTCTTCCCCTGCCCGCTGGGTTACGGAAAAACCGTAAACAAAAGGGTGCTGCCCGAAGTTATCCATACTCATGCCCATAGCCCTGCTAAGGCGCTCGAACATTTCGTCCATGTCCTTAAGGGGATCAATTCCGAATATTTCATCGAAAAAACTTCTTTTTCTCCTGTCTCTGTCCATCTCATCACATCATTATTAAGTTATGCGTCTTGAGTTTCTTAAGTGAGTATTACCCAAATCAGTAAGGTTATTAATTGAAATGGTTATTTTCCACTAAAATTAAAAAGACCGGTATTAACCGGTATGTCAGGCAAAGCCTCATTCGGACTGCGGAAAACTCGGAACTTCTGTTCCCTCGCTTTCCTTTTCCTGTTCTTTTGCTTCGGAAGATTCTTCCTCAAACTCAGTTGCATACCTGGAAAAGAGTTCGGCACTCTTCTCATACGCACTCAGGTTTTCTCTGGATCTTGTAGGCTTTACACGGCAGATTGCTTTTTCAAAGTGTTTTTTGGAAAGCCTAACGTCCCCTATCTTCTCCTGGATGTCCTTTCGGTTGATACCCGGGGCAACTATTTCCCTGAGGGCGAGCATTGCTGCTTCCCTGCAGACTCCTTCGATATCCGCACCCACATATCCCTCGGTCAGATCAGCAAGTTCTGAGAGGTTTACGTCTTCTGCAAGAGGTTTTTCTTTTGTGTGGATCTCAAAGATTTTCTCCCTACCTTTTTTTTCGGGCGGCTTGATGTAAATGAGCCTGTCAAAACGGCCAGGTCTGAGGAGAGCAGGGTCTACCATATCCGGCCGGTTTGTAGCAGCAACTATGATAACGTCCTTGAGTTCCTCTACCCCGTCAAGTTCTGTAAGGATCTGGCTTACCACTCTTTCGGAGACGTGGGTATCGGAAACAGAGCTTCTTTCCGGAGCAATGGAGTCAATCTCATCAAAGAAAATTACAGTCGGAGCAGACTGCTTTGCTTTTCGGAATGTTTCCCTGATTGCACGCTCGGATTCACCCACATATTTACTGAGCAGTTCGGGGCCTTTTATACTTATAAAGTTGGCTTCACTCTCGCTTGCAACAGCTTTTGCGAGCAAAGTCTTGCCTGTCCCCGGAGGCCCGAAAAGCAGTACACCTCTCGGAGGCTTTATACTGACAGCCCTGAACATTTCGGGATACTTAAGGGGCCATTCCACAGACTCGATAAGTTCCTGTTTTGCTTTCTCAAGGCCGCCTATATCATCCCAGCCCACATGCAGAACTTCAACGTAGACTTCTCGCATGGCCGAAGGCTCGATGTTCTTCAGGGCTTCCCTAAAGTCCTCCTTCGTAACCACCAGGTTGTCAATGATTTCCTGTGGGATCTCCTCTTCGATATTGATTTCAGGAGTGATCCTTCTAAGGGCGTGCATCGCAGCTTCCTTGCAGAGAGAGGACAGGTCCGCTCCCACAAAACCATGAGTCACATCTGCAATTTCACCAAGGTTCACTTCATCTTCAAGAGGCATCCCTCTGGTGTGGATCAGGAGAATCTGCTTTCTGCCGTTCCGGTCAGGAACTCCAATTTCAATTTCCCGGTCAAACCTTCCGCCGCGGCGGAGAGCTTCATCAATGGAATTCGGGCGGTTTGTGGCAGCTATGACCACAACTTCCCCCCTGGACTTGAGCCCGTCCATCAGGGAGAGCAACTGAGCAACTACTCTTCGTTCCATTTCTCCGGTGACTTCACTGCGTTTGGGAGCAATGGAATCAATTTCGTCTATGAAGATAATAGAAGGTGCATCCTTCTCGGCCTCTTCGAAGATCTCACGGAGCTTTTGTTCACTTTCCCCATAATATTTGGAAACGATTTCAGGACCGCTTATGGTAATGAAATTGGCATCAGTTTCACTTGCGACTGCCTTTGCAATCATGGTCTTTCCCGTTCCGGGGGCCCCATGAAGAAGAACCCCTTTAGGAGGCTCGATTCCCAGCTTCTGGAAGAGTTCAGGGTGCCTCATTGGCAGCTCAATCATTTCCCTGACAAGCTGGATTTCCCGCCTGAGCCCTCCGATATCCTCGTATGAGATGCCTTCCGGAGCCTTGATTTCCTCAAATGATTTTTCCTTGATAACAATTTCAGTGTCTTTAGTGACAACAACCGGTCCTGCGGGTCTTGTAGATGCTACAATGAAAGTAAGGGGGTTATTTACAGTTTCAACCCTGATCTGCTGACCTTTGTTCAGAGGTCTGCCCTCAATTATTCTCAGGATGTAATGGGCACCGCCCACAAGCCTGACAGGCTGGGATGGAGCAAGTGTGACCCTTTGCGCATGCTTTGCCTGGATCTTCTGGATCGTAACTCTGTCATCAATTCCAACCTTTGCATTGCTGCGCAGGTTTCCGTCTATTCTGATCCTGTTCTCCTGACCGCGCTCGACGTTAGGCCAGACAATTGCATAAGTCCTGGATTTACCTGAGATTTCAATTATATCTCCGCTCACAAGATCCATTTGCTGCATCAGAAGGATATCGATTCTTGCAATTCCCCTGCCCACATCTTTATGATACGCCTCAGCTACTCTCAGATTCATTTCTTCAGTCATTTATTTTCAACCCCGGTCTCACATACTTTCCAGTACTGCTGGTTATTTTTAATCGTATATTCAACAAAACCCCTTTCTGCAAGGTCCGTAAGGTTAGACATTATAATGCTAGGGTGAAGACGCAGGTTATAGCAGAGGACAGCCGATGTAGCCTCATTTTTCAGAAGCTCGAACAGGAGCTCACATTCTACAGGGTTTCTGGCAACCTCTTCAATTGAGTCCAGGCATCTGTCCATCAGTTCCGTATATTCAACCTGTAGATGTTTCTGCATTTGCACAAGCTCTTCCTGCCTTGCTTTAAGTTCCCGAAGCTTGTCGCTCAGTTTCAGAAAGAAGCAGGATGATTCATCTCTAGCAACAGTTTCATTCTTCTCGACAGCAGATCTTTCCCCCTTATTCTCCCTGTCAAAATGAATGTCCTGAAGAGACATTGTATATGCATAAGGTGATACGGAAACCTCAAGCCTCATGTTATTTGCAATATTGAAGTACTTGCGCCTCTGCTCATCCACACTGAACTCGATCAGCCCTGCCTGTTCTAACAGGCTCAGATGACTGATAATCGCCTTTGGTCCTACCCCCAGCCTGCCTGAAATTTCACTGACATAGCAGGGGCGGTTTGCAAGAAGCTGAATTATCTTCCTGCGGTTTTCATTCCCCAGGATGTCAAGTAATTTTGCCGGGTCCATGTTTTTCCCTCTTGTGATTCCTGAAATGTTATGATGTATTCCAGCAACGAATGCCAAAGCAACAGGTTCTGGCTTTTAAATTATTCTGCGTCTTTCTGATAAATGATTATGATGTTTATGAGGTATAATCATTACAGCCATCACACCTTTAACAACGATTTTCGGCTACGTTCCTGCAGTGCTTTTTTTTCCTTGCCCGTTTTTCAGTTGCATTCCTGTATACGTTGATCCCCGGGCTCGGAGATTGAGTAAATTCCCCAAAGTAGAATTTTACTGAAAACCCCCTTTAAGGGAGATCTTATCTTAATAATGAATTTGAACTAACCGTGAAGTAGTAATGATTAGTTAGTAACCTTTAGTTAGCATGCATAGTATATAGATGTTATTGAGACCCGCGCTTTGTATGAAAATCGCTAAAAAGAAGATAGAAAAAAACTGCGAAGAGCAAAAAACCACAATAAACAAATAACATAAGAAACTTATTTTGACTGAAAAAGGGAGCTTGGTTGGAAGGATTCTGTTGTATCTAAACCGGAATGTGAAAATCAAAATTTGCATCTTCATCGGACTCATTTTTCTGTTATTGACAGGCCCAGCATCAGCAGATACCATTGCAGTGGACAACGGTGGGGAAGGGGATTACAAATCAATACAGAAAGCAATAAATAATGCAAATCCAGGAGACACAGTTCTCGTTTATCCCGGCACTTACAAAGAGAATATTGTCGTCGACAGGGAATTAAGAATCATATCAAAATCCGGAAATCCGGAAGATACCATCGTCCTGGCTGCCACTCAAAAAGAGCATGTTTTCAAAGTTGCTTCGGATAATGTGACAATTAGAGGATTTAAAATAAAAGATGCCTCGGGAGTTCCGGGGAACTATAAATATGGGATTTATCTTGACGGGACAAAGAACTGCATAATTGATAGCAACTACATCTCAAACAACAGGGAAGGTATTCTTTTAATTGATTCCAGCAACAACACCCTTATTAACAACAAGCTTCCGAAGAACAACGACGCTGGCATTATACTCAGCTCTTCGGACCACAACACGGTCAGGAGCAATCATGCGTCAGGCAATATCGCAGGAATTTTAATAATTTATTCTTCCGCCAATAACACGATAGACGGAAATACAGTCTCTGAAAACACAATAGGCATTGAAATCCAGGGAAATAACAACACCATAAGGAACAATACCATACTGGATAATGAGAAATGCGGAATAGGCATTGAATCTTCTGCTGACAATGCAATAAGCAATAACAAAGTAAACTTGAACAAAAGAAACGGCATCTTGATTGGATTTTCGAAGAACAACGCCCTGAAAAACAACACTATAAACTTTAATGGCATGGATGGTATCTTTTTACTTTACTCTAATAATAACACAGTGGACGGCAATAATGCTTCGAATAACGTAAACCACGGGATTGGCCTGATGGACTGTGACTATAATATTCTCAATAACAACTTCGTGAACCGGAATAATGCAAACGGCATTCATCTCTGGAATGAGGGAACTGAAATTGATGATGATGCTATTTTTGAATGGGGAGGGTCAGGTGACAATATCCTGAGCAACAACACCGCTTCAAATAACACGGCTTACGGCATCTACATCGGCATTTCAAGTGACAACAATATGCTGAAGAATAATTCGATATACTCAAACGGAAAATACGGAATTTTTCTTGCGGAAGCAAGCCGCAATAATGAGCTTGAAGATAATAGTATAGATTCAAACCAGGTGGGAAAGGTTCTGGTCAGTTCCGATGATACTCTTATTGGCTCCAGTGAACTCAGCACACCCGAAGGCAGTTCACAGGAAATGGGGAAAGAGCCGGGGACGCGGTTAAGAGAGATGCCATTCATCGGTTGCTTTATGACAATAGCCACTGTTGGTATGGCATCAATCATCATGAAAAGAAAACAGGGATAAGATACCTGATCTGGAAAAGCAGGATAAATGGCTATAAGGTATGAGATACCGGGCAACATTTATTACCCGGTCGTTAAAATGCCTTAATCATCAAAACTTCATCCCCGTAATTTGAGGTTTCAGCCGTGACTTTCCAGGTCGGGTAATATGTAGTTTGCCCGTCATATCTGTAGGGATAAGTGTCAAAACCGTTGAAATAAACAAATTTGACATCTGTGATCCTGATCCTTCCCAGTGAAAACATCGGCAGATTACCCTTCTGAGTGACGAAGTTTCTGTTTCTTACCTGCTGGATTATGTATTTACCGGAGTCATTGAAACCCATTGTTTGAAAACTGGCTATTTGTATGGATTCCAGATCAGTAGCACTATCGGTTAAGTTAAACCTGCTTTCCGCAATCTCATTATTCGTGACGAGGAAATAGATTTCCCCGGTAGATCTGTTATTATAAGACTCGCTGGAGCTAATAAAACTGACATTCAGGGTGCTTGAGGAAGATTTCCCCTGATACACCGGAAGCTGATTTACAGGTATTGAAGGAATTTCAGTGTCAAGGGTTACTCTTTGATTTGTAAGAGTGTTCCATATCTGTACAGTCCTTCTGTAAGGCGTATCCTCTTTCATAGGAGGATAATAATTAAAAGTCTCATAGAATAGAGGAAGAGCACAGTATAATACTGCCATGCCAATGATGATTGCAATTACACTTTTTGCTTTTTCCTGCATATGTATTAAACCTCCTCAGGCAGATTCAATCCCGGTTGCCATCGGAGATTCCGGGTGGTCTATTAGGTCGATATGCAGTATTTTAGATGAGCCGGGCGCTATTTCTTCGAATATGCAGTCTTCATCGACCATACATTTTTCAATCTCAGAAAAACTTCCTGCTGAACCAGAGATAAAAATGAGCCTGATGGGATTCAACGAGTGTATGAGCCTCTCATGATCTTGTTTCCAGTCAATTATAAATACAGAATGAACAGTTTTCCCATTATATTGCTCAGAGGTGACTGCAATATTATACATCAGGTCTTCAAACTCTATGGAACCGCTAAATAGCTCACCGTATACATAGAAAGTTGCCTTACTTTGAGGGATTCCTTTAACATACCCCGAATAACGATATGAATTCCCTCCGTTAAGTCTGGAAATCTCCTCGATTTTTACTTCAAAATCTCTCTCCAATAACCTGAGATTAACATCCCCATTTGCAGCGGCATTCTCGAATTCCTGAACATCTATTGTAACAGTTTCAAACCCATCCCAGTGTCCCTGGAACTCAAGCGAACTATCCTGAATCTCGATCTTCTGAACGATATTGTCTCCAGGGATTCCTGAAAATTCCTTGAAGGAGCTTTCATTAAAAACAATTTCATCAAGCTGCGTTCCAGAATATTCAGAAGTTTTAGCTTTGCTATTGTCATCAGCTAAAACCAGAAATACTGAAAAAGCAGCCAGAGTAAGGAAGGCTGTAAGTACTATTGTACTACTTAATTTCATTCGAATCCCCCAACTTGGAGATAATAAATAACAAACACTCCAACCAAGAATAGATCTGCGCTCTTCCTAGAAGAACTTTGTTCTTTTAGTTCATACTTTTGTACATTGGCACTATGACGCCAATAAAAGAAATAAAAACACTTCAGGACAAGAGAAATAAGTATAAAAAGTGAGACTGAAAAGATCGAGCATTAAAGAACGTGAAAAAGTTTTGAAGATGAGATTAAAATGGAAAGGTTGACAAAAAAGAAAATGATCAGAATTATCTATGCTTTTTTGCTTTTGATTTATCTTTTTGTCTTTCCTTCTGCTGGTTAAAAACAGAGGGCAGGTGGAGGGCATATGAACCTTCTTCCCTGATTGCCATAACAAGTTCTTTTCGCTCTAAAAGGGAATCCAGATTAAGTTCATAAGAGCCAGGCCCGAGAATCCTGACAGATTCCACCCTCTCTTCCTCAGTTTTGTTTTCATTTTCGGACTGCTGCCCCCTGTCTATTTCTCCAGATGCAAGGGCCTCATCAATATTCCTGACAGCCTCGTCCAGAGAGGCTTCCAGATCCAATTTTTGTTCTTCCAGAGCGGGCCTTCCCTGGTTTTCCAAACCTTCTGGTTCTATTTTCACATAGAGGAACTTATTCCAGCCGCAGCTCGGGCAGCCGCTGAGGATTACAGAATCCCCGTCTTCAAAAATGGTTCCGCATCTGGTACATCTATGGGGCATGAGTTCACCGGTAATCAATAATATGAACTTAATTGCTGCAAGTCTTATAACCGTACAGTAAATAGCTTACTTGGTACATGTCTTAGGTACATGTCTTAAATTTATATTAAATGAGTGACTTAAATGGGTGCCTTAACGAAATATGAGATTTACTCTTTATACGAGATTGGCACTTATATCAGTATACCTTAAATGGTCTCTTGAATAAATACCTTTAATAAATATGTATATTTGTATTTACGACTTTTTTAGTAGTAGTTTTAAACGAAAGATTTGCTTTTGAAAAGGGGGGCGTTTTACCCTTACCGGCTGCAAACCTCCTTTTTTCAGTAGAAGGCATAATTCTTAGTTTTCCTGGTATCTAATGTAAGCCATTAATATGCAAATTGATGATACCCAAACTAACTATGCACAAACAAATAGTAGACCTTTTTATAGAAGTTTCCAGTACTCCTTCCCATCAATAACCTCAGAACTGGTTCTATGGATTCGAACCATTTCTTCCAGAACTTCCGGAAGCCTGCCAGGTTGAGTGATTTCAAAAACTACGGGGTCAAGGGCATGGTTTACGTAGAGGCTGTGTTTAAGCTCTTCAAGACTCCAGAGTTTTTGAGGATTTTTTCTCATGCTTTTTGCCAGAATACTTATCATGTCTTCCATAAAATTCCAGGGATAGACAATCCAGGCCCAGTCTTCAAGCCGCTCCCCTACATAATCAGGCTCGATTTTCGAGCTTCCCAGGTATTGTAAGGAAGCGGTTCGGACCTCTTTTGGGTTCCTGCATTCTACGTAAGCCTTAGCACTGATCATACTTTCCCCGGTATCTACAATGTCATCTACGATAAGCACTTTTTTGCCTTCCATTACATTGTTTGAGAGGGGGTACCGTATATAGGGTTCACCAGTGTCAATAGCTGCAGTCCCGATGTAGTGCTCGATTTTCAGACTGGACAGGTCATCAAGCCCCAGGAAATCACACAGCACACGTCCTGCAAACCAGCCTCCTCTGGCAAGCGCGATAATGACGTCCGGCTCATACCCCGAACTTTTGATTTCTCTTGAAATGTTTCGGCACAGGTTGTAAATGTAATCCCAGTTAGTAAGCACACATCTAAACGATTCTATGTAAAACCCTCCCGGATCCGGAACCCGGTACATTGTAAGGAAATTTACTGATCAAGGAGCACTTGTTTCCAGACTCTACCTTCGAGATTATATAATTCAGACCATAGACTTTAAGTTTTCTTATCTTGTTAAAAAAATAGTTCAGAAAAAGACTAAAAAAGAAATGCTTTAAAAACAAATTTAAAAGCCTTGTCTGTTTAATATGACGCAGTTAAACTATTATTTTAAAGAAGTCTTTAAATTAAAGACCCTTAAATTAAAGACCCTTAAATTAAAGACCCTTAATACTATTTCCGGAAAGAACAGACTCCTTTTAGAAAACTTTATGAGTTCAGGAGGAGTAAAAAATAAATTCTCCAGTAGAAAAAGGAATCTGGAAAGTGAGACCAATGGATAAAATGCTGATAGAACTGCTCTTTATGTCCCAGAAAAGAAAGGACCTTTTACTCCTTCTAAGAGACGGAGGGAAAACACTAGAAGAGATCGTAGATATTCTTAATGTTACCCCGACAGGGATGCTTCCCCAGATCAAAAAATTAAAGGAGGAGTTTCTAGTTTTGCAGGAGGATAGGGAATACAGGCTCACCCCTCTGGCAGAAGTTCTGGTCGAAAAAATGCAACCCCTGCTTGACATTCTGGAGGTTATTGAGGAACATAAGGATTTCTGGCAGGAGCGTGATCTGACTGGTTTGTCACCAGCCTTTCTTAAGAGGCTTAACGAATTAAAACCTTATTCTCTTGTAAAACCCGATCCCGACAAAATTTTCGAGACTCCTGCAGTGTTTCTGGAAAATATGGAAAAATCAACAAACATACTATCTCTATCTTCGATATTCCATCCGGTATTTCTGGAGACGTTTCTGCGGACTGAGAATAACGATGCTGAAATTACCCTTATAGTAACAAAAAGAATTTATGAACGGCTAAAAAACGACTTTGAAAAAGAACTAAAACTTTATCTGAACCAGGAAAAGAAGCGACTTTTTGTCTGCGCTGACGAAGTAAAAATAGCCATGCTGACAAAAACCGAACATTTCATGATGGCTGATTTCCTTACATGGAAAGGAGCCTATGATCAAGAGAGTGTCATAAGCTTTGAACCTGCTCCTTTGAAATGGGCTGAAGATCTGATTCTCCATTATAAAGATCAGGCTCAGGAGATAAAGGGATAAATTTTGGTAAAAAGGTTATCAAGAGAAGGCTTTATCTCAACATATATTTTTCCGTCTCTACAGACGAAAAAAGATCCTGATTTTTCTTTATAGAGGTCACCGACATTATATCCGGAAGTATTGCAATTTTCGTAATCAAGAACCCTGATACTGAACCCCAGCCTGTACAGGCTGTTTTTCTTCAACAGAGTAGAATGATACTTCGGAGTGCCGTTTAAAAAATGAAAGACCCTCTCGACACTCCAATCCTCCCACTTTATTAGCTTATTATATTCTTCGGGTTTGATTTTTCTGGCTCTTCGTGTTGGAGTGTCAACTGGCTGCTGTTTAATCCCAACACTCCCGTTTTCAAGAGCCTCCATCGCCTCTGAGAGCAGTTTAATTCCGGTAGAGACTAACTTTTGACCGGTTTCTTCGAGTTTCTCCCCAGAACTTATAAAGACACGTTCCTGGCAGATGATATCCCCTGTATCTTCTCCCTTATCCACATAGTGGAGGGTTATACCGGGATCAAGTATATAATCATAATATTCCCAGAACAGCGGATTTGGTCCCCTGTACTCCGGAAGGTACGAATAATGAAGGTTAATAGTACCATATAAAGGAATATTGAAGATATTCTCCTTCAACAGGTAAGACATAGAATATATAACGATAAGATCAGGTTCCACACACCGGACCCATTTTTCCAGATTCTTTCTGTCCCCTTTTCTGAGATAATAATAAGGGATCTGCAGTTTTCTGGAGAACAGTTCTAAGCTTAAAGGATTTGAGGTAAACGAATAGTGAATACCTGTAAGAAACCTTCCTGTTGCTCTGAGATATTTATTTGGTTCGTTTGTTGGGGCACAATCAACAATTCCCACCACTTCGTGTTTCGAGTCTATAACTGATTGTAAAACTTGCGTGATGCCCTGTGTGATAACCACAACCCTCAATCAAATCCCACCAAAAATTTCATTTGACACCGGAAAAAAGTAAAGCTTGCTAAAGGCACTTTTTTTAACTCCTCCTTTAATTCCCACCTTAAGCCAACTCGAACCGTAAGCTGATTACTTAAGCAGATTATTTAAGCAGATTATTTAAGCAGATTATTTAAGCAGATTTTAGCTATCTATGTTTTGTGGACTCAAATTAAAAGCCTGCCTGAGCCAGTTCCGTATATTATTTTAGATTATTACAAAAACAATTCATCTTAAAGAGAGGAATGTAGTTAATACAATAAAAAATATGAGAAAACTTAATGCTGTAAACCCGGGTGTTTCAATTTCCCTATTTATTAAGGTGAAAAAATGAGTGGAGTTCTATAACATTATCTGTTGCTATCGATTATTAGAATCTTTACAGGACTATGTATACTCGAAAAAGTGGCAGGACTATTGCTATTCAAAAGAAAAAATAAACTTACTTTTAAAGCTGCGAACAGAACTGAAGTTTAAGCAAAGGATAAATCCAAACAGTCTTATCCTTCCATATATAAATTCGAAGAAACAAGAGGGAGATAAATGAAAAGAAGGATAAATAGCAGTTCTGTAAAAACTATTAGACTGATTGCAGTCCTGTTCATGATATTTACAGTTGCTCTTTCCGGCTGTGTTGAGGACGAGCAGAATAATACGACGGATAACCAGACAGAAGGTCCAGCAAACGAGGGTCAGAATACAAGTAATGAAGAATACATATATGGTATGGCAAACGTAGAAAGTATTGAAATTCTGACTCTGGAATCTTTCCCCGTGCAGATAAAAGTGATATCAGAAGGCTATCTGCCTGACGGATGCACTGAGATTGACGAAATAAATACTGAAAGGGAAGGAAATAATTTCAATATCAATATCACTACAAAGCGTCCAAAAGATGCAATGTGTACCCAGGCTATAGAGAACTTTACAACAACGATTCCTCTTGATGTACAGGACCTCAGCGCCGGAAACTATACTGTAAACGTTAACGGAGTAAACGGGTCATTCGAACTTGCGGTTGATAACACGTTAGATGAATTGCCAGGTCCTGCGCCATCTGGACAGCAGGAAATAACCGAGTCTGGCAACGGAACGACCATAAGTCTCAAAAAAGGAGAGACTTTTTACCTGAAACTTAAGGAAAACCCGACTACAGGCTATTCCTGGGAACTCAACCTGAGCCAGGGACTCAGTCGGATTTCGGACAAATACTATCCCCCGGAATCTAAAGAAGGCGAAGAGCCTCTTGTTGGGGCCGGAGGGGTTCGTCAGTGGGAAATCAAAGCCGATTCAGAGGGAAACCAGCAGATAACAGCGGTATATAAAAGATCCTGGGAAAATGAAACTGGCACGGAAGACAAATTTACACTTAATGTCAAAGTGGTCTGAACTGCAGTCTCGCTTTTCATGCCTCCCCCCACCTTTTTTTCATTCATGTAAGAGAGCCGGGGCATGAAAAAAAATATTTTAGGTAAGATGCAGCCTCTTTTTCCAGCGACCTCACAGGAGTCCCAGAGCTTGTTTTAAGTCTTTGAGACAACTATCGCAGACATGCGACGTGCCTATCTGGGTACACCCAAGTATATTTACATCTTCCTTGTGTTCTATTTCTTCCGGGTTTCCGGAATAGCTTTCGCAATAGACCCCGCATTTTACCTCACAATAGGCTCCGCAAAACAAACACCTGGTCATAATATAATATGGGACTCAGGCTTTCAAATATCTTTCCCGAAAAGACCCTAAAAACCCCGAAGAGCTACCAGAGATGAAATTTGAACTAAAACCTGGTAAAGTTGGGTTGAAACCGTAAAGCTTCTAAAACAGAAAAGTGAACTACCCCTCCCTAAAATCTTTGCCTAACGGCTCAGATTTTTGAGGAAGGAGTCTTCCCACCTGCAGAGATAAATTTTCCAGACTATACGGAAAGACCGGGGGGTCAAGCGAAAAGTATATAAGTAATCGTTAGTATGTTCAGGTAGTTGTCTCAGGCAAGATGCCTGACCTATAAAGCCCCGTAGCGGGGTGGGGTAGCCAGGAGATCCCGACGGGCTCATAACCCGTAGACCGATGGTTCGAATCCATCCCCCGCTATCGGAAAACTATCAGATAACTCTTATCCTGAAGTATATCTTTTTGATCAAAAAAGCGAAAAGCCCCGTAGCGGGGTGGGGTAGCCAGGAGATCCCGACGGGCTCATAACCCGTAGACCGATGGTTCGAATCCATCCCCCGCTATCAAACAATTTTTTTAGGAATTGGTTTCATTTTTTTGTACTTAATAATTTTGCATTAGCTCAGGTTTTGTACCGTACCTCTATTTTTTATATCCGGGCACTCATTAATATCCAGATTAATCAATCCTATCTTGATTAATCAATCCTATCTTATGCGTTCTATCGTACCTTTTTAAAGCGTCGAAAACTCAAAGGCTTATTAAGTAAAGATCACTTTCTTATACAGGATTAACAGGATTAAAATAAATTCAAAAAAGATCACCTTCTTATATAAGGTAAAAATAAACGCAAGAAAAAGTAACCTTCTTGCACAGGTTAATAAACGGAACTTAAACTATCTTTTTATCCATTCTCAAAATTAAGCAGGACGATTCTCATATGGTAATGGAAAAACTCGGAGACTCCTTACAGGGGGCACTCAAGAAGCTGATCGGCGCAGGGAGAATTGATGAGCGCACGGTCAACGAAGTAGTAAAGGATATTCAGCGGGCTCTGCTCCAGGCCGACGTTAACGTAAAACTTGTCATGGGGATGTCCCAGAGAATCAAAGAACGTGCAATGAAAGAAGAACCTCCTGCGGGTGTGAATCCGAGGGAGCATGTAATCCGCATTGTGTATCAGGAACTGATGGAAATCATCGGGAAGGGAGCGGAGATACAGCTCAAACCCCAGACCATCATGATGGTGGGGCTGCAGGGGAGCGGAAAAACTACAAGCGCTGCAAAACTTGCCCGCTATTTCCAGAGAAAAGGGCTCAAAACAGGTGTTGTTGCCGCAGATACCTTCCGACCCGGGGCTTACCACCAGCTCAAGACCCTCTGTGAAAAGCTCAATGTTGGTTTTTACGGAGAAGAAGGAAATCCCGATGCTGTTGAGATTACCATACATGGGCTTAAAGCGCTTGAAAAATACGATATAAAAATAGTGGACACTGCAGGACGGCACGCCCTTGAAGCCGACCTGATAGAAGAAATGGAACAGATCCATGCTGTTGCAAAACCCGACCACAAGTTCATGGTCCTGGACGCAGGCATAGGGCAGCAGGCAAGCCAGCAGGCTCATGCTTTCAATAACTCTGTGGGGATCACAGGAGTTATTATCACAAAACTGGACGGAACGGCAAAAGGTGGTGGAGCCCTTTCAGCAGTTTCCGAAACAAAAGCTCCGATTGCTTTTATCGGGGTTGGGGAAACCCCGGAAGACTTTGAAAAGTTCGAAGCTGACAGGTTCATTTCAAGGCTTCTCGGAATGGGAGACCTTAAGAGCCTGATGGAAAAGGCAGAGGAAAGCCTGAGTGAAGAAGACGTAAATGTTGAAGCCCTGATGCAGGGACGCTTCACCCTGAAGGATATGTACAAGCAGCTCGAAGCAATGAATAAGATGGGGCCTCTGAAACAAATCATGTCAATGCTCCCGATGGGCATGGGAGGAATGGGAGGCATGAAGTTATCAGACGAGATGTTCCAGGCTACCAGTGACAAGATGAAAAACTACAAGGTCATCATGGACTCAATGACAGAAGAGGAAATGACAGACCCCAAACTCATAGGTGGTTCAAGGATCAAGAGAATCTCAAGGGGTTCAGGCTGCAGCCCCGAAGATATAAGAGAGCTTCTGAAGTACCACAAAACCATGCAAACGGCTTTGAAAGGCTTTAGAGGCGGGAAATTCAATATTCAGAAAATGATGAAGAAAAAACTCGGGATGTAATAATCCCGGGACTCTTTTCTGTCGTTTTATACTTTTATTATCTTTACATCTCATTTTTTTCTGTGATTCTAAAAACTTGCAGGATTCTTTTAGAGAAACCTGATTCTTTTAACACATTATTTAAAAAAATGAGAAACCCTTCCGTACTGACCACATTTCAGTACTGATCACAAACCTCAAAGAAGTTCATCAGTAACTCTTCTCCCTGCCTGGTGTGGGAAACCTCAGGATGCCATTGAACGCCATAAATCGGTTTTGTTGGGTGACGCATGGCTTCAATCTCACAGACATCTGAGCGGGCAAGATGGATAAAGCCTTCAGGAAGAATAGCAACCTCATCAGCATGGGAAGCCCATACAGTTGTTTTTGGGCCAAGTCCCCTGAGGATGTCGTCTTCTTCGAGGACCTCTATTTCAATCTCGGCATACCCGCCTTTTTTCCCTGCGTGGACATGCCCCCCGTAAGCCAGGGCAATTGCCTGGTGCCCAAGGCAGATTCCAAGAATAGGGATATCGATTTCCCGGGCATAGTCAAAACAAAGGCCTGCCCTTTCCATATCCGGCCCTCCGCTCAGGATCAGCCCATCAGGCTCTTCTGCCAGAATATCCTCGATTGGGGTTATATTGGGAATAATTTTTGTATCCATGTCAAGATCCCGGACAGCCCTGTGAATAAGGTGACAAAATTGTCCGTAATTATTTACAACAAGGATTTTTAATTCATTCATAGTGTCTTCCGTTCCTTTTTACAAATATGAAATGATTCTTAGCTCTGGGCTTATTCTCTTCGCCCATGTTATCCTATTTTAGCCCATGTTATCCTATTTTAATTCTTGTATCCTTTTGGCTTTGCTTCAGCTATTTCATACTTTTCAAATCCACAGTTTTCAGACTCATACAGCTACCTCAAAAAGAGAAGATATGCCAGAGCAACTATCGCAGGAATTGAAATAAGGAATAAACATCTAACCATAATAAACTGTCAAATAAGAGAAAACTTTAAGAACTGAACATTCTAGTACATAGATGTACAAAGTAGTTCAATTGACATTATCAAAATCCATAGTGACTGGAAAACTGGATCAGAATCAGGGCTTGAATAGGTTTAAATATAAGATGCGTGTTAGTATGTGACATACTAGCACGCTAGAAAGAATCAATTAATAAAAATCAATAAAATTTACAAATGAAGTAAATCAATTCAGAATTTAGGGGAACCACGATGTCAGAAATTGGCAAAAAAATACGCATAGAAAGGCTGATGAATCGGGAGAGCAGAAACATGGTCATTATTCCCATGGATCATGGGCTCTCCGACGGACCTATTGAAGGGCTTATCAACGTTACAGATACAGTTAATAAGGTTGCCGAAGGAGGAGCAAACGCAGTTCTCATGCAGAAAGGCATGGTCAAGTACGGGCATAGAGGATACGGTCATGACATCGGGCTTGTTGTGCATATCAGTGCCTCTTCCGTTCTGAGCCCTGACCCCAACGCCAAGGTGCAGGTATGTACTGTTGAAGAAGTGATAAAGATGGGAGCTGATGCAGTTTCCATGCATATCAACATAGGGTCTGATACAGAAACCGACCAGCTCGAAAAGCTCGGAACAATCTCCAGGGACTGCACGGAATGGGGGATGCCTCTTCTTGCTATGATGTACCCCAGAGGTAAAAAGATCACAAACCCCCACGACCCTGTAAATGTGGCACATGCTGCAAGGATTGGAGCTGAACTGGGAGCTGACGTTGTAAAAACCGTATACACCGGAGATCCTGACAGTTTCAGAGACGTGGTAAGGGGCTGCCCTGTGCCTGTAGTAATTGCAGGCGGACCGAAGACCTCAACCGACCTGGAACTTCTTGAAATGATTGACGGGGCAATGGAAGCGGGTGCAAGAGGAGCTGCAATAGGAAGGAATGTATTCCAGCACCGGGACCCTGTCAGGCTGACCCGGGCTATCTGCGAAATCGTACACCATAGAAGGCCTGTGGAAGAAGCTCTGGAGCAGTTAAAGTAAAAAGGATATTGAGAAGCAAAAATCAAGCCCGAAGTAAAAAACAAAAAAAAATGCCGGATTAAAGGCCGGAGTAAAAAACAGATTTATGAACGGGGTTGAAAGCCTTTGAAAAAGAAAAGCGTCTGGATAAAAGCCGATGAAGGCGGATGGGAAGAACAGAAAGAGAGGATCACGACAGGCCTGGAATCCGGAGCCGACTGTATACTGGTAAACCCGGAAGTGGTAGAAAAAGTCCGGGAACTGGGAAACATTACAGTAGCAGCCTTTGCCCGCGACAATAAGTCAGGAGCTGACATCGTAGTCGTGGGAAAGAGAGGAGAAGGTGACGGGACAAAACCCCTGCCCCTGGAAATTCCGGGTTCTTTAGACGTAAACGCAGCAACCCTGCTCATGGACAAAGGCTTAACCGTAGGCGGATACGTAATCATAAAGGATAAACATTATGAACGCTTCGCAGCCGAAATGGGAAAAATCTGCAATTATCTGCTTGTTACAGGCACTGACTGGAAAGTCATCCCTCTCGAGAACCTTATAGCTGATCTCCAGCGAGAGAAAGTAAAGATCATTTTCGGAGTAAAAAGTGCAGAGGAAGCAAGACTCGCCTTCCAGACTCTTGAAACAGGAGCTGATGGAGTCCTTCTGGATAGTGGAAATCCGCAGGAAATAAAAGATACGATCAAGGCTGCAAGAGAACTGGAAAGCGAAAGTGCCAAACTTGAGGCTGCGGTTGTAACCAGGGTAGAACCCCTTGGGATGGGAGACCGGGTCTGCGTGGATACATGCAACCTCATGCAGCGCGGAGAAGGCATGCTCATAGGTTCGCAGGCAGGCGGGATGTTCCTGGTAAACTCGGAGTCCGATGAAAGCCCTTACGTGGCAGCCCGTCCCTTCAGGGTAAATGCAGGTGCGGTTCACTCTTACATCAAAATCGGGGATAAAACCCGCTATCTTTCGGAACTCCAGACCGGAGATGCCGTAACTATTGTAGACTCAAAAGGGAAACAGCGGGAAGGTATAGTTGGCAGAGTCAAGATAGAAAGCCGCCCTCTCATGCTAATAGAAGCAAAAGCCAGAGACAGAACTTTAACTGCAATCCTGCAAAATGCCGAAACCATCAAACTGGTAGGAAAAGATGGAAACCCTATCTCAGTTGCAAAACTCAAGAAAGGAGATGAGGTCCTGGTCCGCCTCGAGGAA
The DNA here is from genome assembly GCF_000979385.1 of Methanosarcina sp. 2.H.A.1B.4. NCBI lineage: Archaea > Methanobacteriati > Methanobacteriota > Methanomicrobia > Methanosarcinales > Methanosarcinaceae > Methanosarcina > Methanosarcina sp. 2.H.A.1B.4. The sequence continues at coordinate 14,237 of NZ_JJOV01000081.1, read as the reverse complement.
GGAGCCAGACATTTCGGCAAAAAAATAGAAGAAACGATTATAGAGAAGTGAACCAGGGAAAAAAGAATAATAACCAGATTCCCTAACTCCCAACCCGGAGCGAGCAATGACGCAAATAGGCCCATTTGACCTTGAAAAAAAAACTGCAGTTGTTGCAGTAATCCTTGAAAAGCCTCTTGAAACTTCAAAAAAGGCAGCCGAAAAAGGAGCTGATATCCTTGAAATCCGGCTGGATTTGCTGGGAATCAGGGATCTGGAGAGAGCCGCAGAAATAATAAGGGAAATAAAATCCGAAGCCGGGCTTCCTGTAATCGCTACCAACCGCTCCAGGGCAGAAGGAGGAAAATGGGAGGGGACCGAGGAAGACCGAACAGGGCTTCTTACAGATTCCCTTTCCCTTAAAGACGGGCCGGATGCTGTTGATATCGAACTCTCTGCCAGCAGGGAAGAGAGAGATAAAGTTATAAAAGCGGCTAAAGATCACGGAAAAACCGTAATCGTTTCTTCCCACGACTTTTCAAAAACTCCTTCTCCTCAGGAAATGAAAGCAATTCTTACAGAAATGTTTCTTGCAGGGGCAGATATTGCCAAACTTGCAGTGATGCCTCAGTCAATGGAAGACGTTCTTAATCTGCTGAGAATTACACTGGACCTCAGGAAAGAAGGAAAATCAGTATGCACCATCTCAATGGGCAAACCCGGAAAACATACAAGGGTAGTTGCCCCTCTTTATGGTTCGGTCCTGACATACGGTTCAGTAGAAAGCGGTGCAGCCGCAGCCCCTGGTCAGCTTCCGGTAGACGAAGTAAAGAAGATAATGGAAATGCTAAAATGAAGCGAGTTTTTGGTGTATTTGGAGACCCTATAGGTCATTCCCTTTCCCCTGCCATGCATAATGCAGCGTTTTCAGCCCTTGGCATGGACTGCGTCTATCACGCTTTCAGGGTCAGGCCGGAAAAACTGGAAAAAGCAATCCTTGGAGCTGAAGCTATGGGATTTGGAGGGCTTAACCTGACAGTCCCATTAAAAGAAGAAGCCCTGAAACTGGAATTCATCAAGCCTGACCCCCTTGCAGAGAGAATTGGAGCAGTGAATACTGTTGTCTTCGGAAAAACAGGAGAAATCCGGGGGTACAACACTGACGGACTGGGAGCAAGGCAGGCCCTTCGAGAGGCTGCAGTGGAAATGGAGGGGTCTAAAGTGGTGGTTGCAGGGGCAGGAGGAGCAGCAAGGGCAGTTGCTTTTCAGCTTGCAGCCGACGGAGCTGAAATCACCATAATAAACCGGACAGAAGAAAGGGCAGTAGAACTTGCAAAAGAGATTTCAGCTGCAGCCCTTCCGGGAAAAATAAGCGGGACCGGGCTTTCAGGATTAAAAGAACTGTTGCAGGATGCAGATATCCTGATCAATACCACAACTCTCGGGATGCACCCGAACACAGATGCAACTATTGCAACAGCAAAAGAACTTCACAGCGACCTTACTGTTTTTGACATAGTCTATAACCCACTTGAAACCAGGCTTTTAAAGGAAGCAAAGGCTGCAGGAGCAAAAACCGTAAGTGGAGTTTTAATGCTTGTCTATCAGGGAGCAGAAGCTTTCAAACTCTGGACAGGTGTTGAACCTCCAGTAGAAATCATGAAAAAAACCGTACTGGAGGCTCTACAGACTTGAACACAGACCCTGAGAAACATAGTTCCGGAAAAACAAAGGTTCTGATCCTTGGCGGAACCGGAGAGATGGGACAGTGGTTCACTCATTTTTTTAAAGAAAGGGACTATGAGGTTACAGTCTGGGGAAGGGGGGGCAAGGTGGAAGTCGCCCGGAAACTGAATGTACCTTTTGCTTCGGACCTTGAGGCAGCTATCCCTGAAAATGATATAGTAATAGTATCCGTTCCAATCAACGCAACGGAAGAAACTATTGCAGAAGTCGCCCCGAAGATGAAAGCAGGAAGCCTCCTTATGGATTTCACCTCCACCAAAGTAAAGCCTGTTGAAGCCATGCGGAGATTTGCACCTGCGAATGTTGAGATTCTTGGGACACACCCAATGTTCGGGCCCACGATCCCCACCATCAGGGGGCAAACAGTAATCCTTGTCCCGGTAAACGGGCGCTCGGAAAAATGGTTTCCAGGAATCAGGCAACTTTTTGAGGAAAGCGGCGCACATGTTGAAATCACGACAGCCGCCGAACACGACCGTCTGGTCTCAGTAGTACAGGGGCTTACTCATTTTGCTTATATCGCAATAGGGACGACCATTGACAGGCTTGACTTTGATATCAAGAAATCCAGGAAATTCGTAAGTCCGGTTTACAGTATAATGCTTGACTTTGTGGGCAGGATTCTGGGCCAGAACCCCTACCTCTACGCCCTTATCCAGATGGAAAACCCGGGTGTTCCGGAGGTGCATGAGGCATTTATAAAGGAATGTGAGGAACTTTCCAGCCTTGTGCGGGCTCATGATGAGGAAGGCTTTGTAAGGAAAATGAAAGCTGCTGCCCGAAAATATGATGATACAGCCCATGCCCTGCGCAGATCGGATAAGCTGATTAATTCCAGAATAACCGAGTATGAGACTATCATGAACTCGGTAGGAAAAGTCTGCGGCTTTTCTCACTTTTATTCCGGAAAGGTCCATGTAGGTACACTGGAAAAAGTGGGACCGAATGAGATAATAATTACAAAACTTGCCTCAAAAGGCACAGCTCCCCATATAAAGAACAAATTCATAAGACTCAAGCTTGAAAACCTTCGCCTTCTTTCAGAATCTGAATTGAGGGAGTGGAGAAAAGAAAACCTGAAGCATGCGATAAGGGATATTTCAGTCCTGATCCCTGAAGACGCCGATCCTGAAGTCATCCTGGGCGCAGTAACCACAAACAACCATCTTGTAGCCTGTCAGATCAGTGATACCTACAATGGGACTAAGGGGACAGAAACTGAAAATGAGAAAAGAGGGACGGAACGACTCGGAGTAACTTATAGGATAACTATTTTTGGAGATTGTAATGCAGATTCTGTCGAAACTGAGGTGACAACCCTTCTCTGTGGACTAGGATGCCGGGTAAGGGAAAAAAACCTGAGGCTGAAGGAATGAAAAAGAACTTTTACCTTAGAGTTGTATATTGATCGCAGAGAAATTAATATAAACAATAAATAAATAGATACGGAATATAATGTCTCAGGTCAAATGGAAAATTTCTCTTTTATTTGCACTTATCACTCTTTCGATATTTGTTTCGCTTCTTTTAAGCGGTGATAAGTTCATGGAAAGCAGTGGGAATGCAACAAACCCCACAGCCCTAGCTGGAGTTTCACGCGAAAATATGATCATAAATTTCATAAATAAGCTGGAAACTGGTGACCATGAAACAAGATTAAACGCAGTAACCGAACTTGGAAAATTCGGAGAACCTGCAGCAAGTGCTCTTATTGAAAAGATTGAACCCGGAAATTCGAGTTCAGGAGAAATAAAAAGTTATCTGCTTCTTGCACTTCTTGAAACCGGAGATGAAAGAGCGGAAACTGTTCTTTCAGGAAACCTTGGGGAAAAAGAGGCTTCAAGTATGACTGCAGCCGAAAATGCAGTCGACGGGCAGAGACCGGAAGAAGTTTCAGAAGATATTGTACGGGCTATAGAAGCAAAAGATAAAGCCATGCGAGAGAGCCTTGCAAGATCCTTAACCAGTGAATATGGAAACGACACGGATATTCTCGAAGAAGCCCTTAAGGCAGAAGAACAGAATTCCACTCTTTATACTTCCTTTGCACTTTCAAATTTCGAATCTGGAGAAAACGGAAACGAAACCGAAATACTTCTTAAGGCTCTTAAAAGCGAAAAAGGATACGTAAGAGTTGCAGCTGCGATGGCTCTTGGACAAAAGGAGGAAAAAGCCGCAACAGATCCCTTACTGAAGATGCTTACTCAGGATTATCCTCTGGCGAGACACAGTGCAGCTATGGCACTTGGAGAACTCGGAGATGAAAGAGCTGTAGATAACCTGATGATGGAATTGAAAAATAATGAGAAAGATTACATCAGGAGCAGCACTGCAGTCGCCCTTGGGAAAATAGGATCAGAAGAAGCTGTACCCTATCTTATCGAGAGACTGAGAGACACAAAGGCTTCGGTAAGAAGTACTGCCGCCCTCACACTAGGTAAAATGGGAACCGAATCAGCGGTAGGACCCCTGATAGACGTCCTGGAAAGCGGAAAAGAAGCTGAAGGAAGAAGAAAAGATACCGTGAACACAAATGCAGATGTCCGAAAAAGCGTTGTCCTTGCCCTTGGAGGAATAGGAGGCGCTGAGGCTACGGAAGCATTAACCGGCGTACTAAACGATAATAAGGAAACTCTTGAGGTAAGGATAGCTGCAGCCTCAGCTCTTGGGAACATAGGAAGCCCTGAAGCTGTAAGTACCCTTAGAACGGTATTTGACAACCCGGGCATGGATATGGGCATCAGAAACGGAGCCCTCCTTGGTCTTGGCAAAACCGAAAACCAGGAAACTGCAGGGTTTTTTGTAGAAAAACTGGGAGATAAAGACTTTGGAGTTAGTGCCAGAGAAGCCCTTGTAGATATGGGAGAAACGGCAGTTAATCCTCTTATAGAAAACCTGAAAACTGAAGATAAGAAAGTTAAGGGTGAGACCGCCCTGATTCTTATTGAAATTGGGGATCCGCGGGCAGTTGAACCTCTTATTCTGGCTTATCAGTGATTCAAAAATCTTGAAAAGAAATTGCAAAGAAAAAAGCGGCTGAAAAAGCCGCATTCTTTTTTATTCAGATGTACTTATTTTATGGAGAATCAGTGTTTGATTTAAATGTTCTTTTGTTTGGGAATAAATATAAGAAGAAAAAAATATAAGAAGATAAATTAAATCAAGCTGATAAGATCTTCCAGCGCCGCCCGGGGATCTGCCGCTTTAACAATTCCCGAAGCCAGGAGTACACCCTGCGAGCCAAGGTCAAGGGCTGCCCTGAGGTCTTCGCCTTTTGAAATTCCGGCGCCGCAAAGCACTTTTACTCCGGGATTGATTTTTGCAACTGCTTCAACCGAACCGCTAACAACTTCAGGGTCGGCTTTTGAGACCGGAATTCCGCTGCCTATAAGCTCCGGCGGTTCGATTGCTACATAATCGGGTCCAAGGGCTGCGGCTGCTGCAGTTGTGGGAACGTTGTTAGTACAGATAACTGCCCTGAGTCCGAATTCTTTTGCCGCCTTCAAAGAGGCCTCAATTTCTGCAAGGGTCAGACGCCTTTCAGAGTGATTAATAAGAGTCCCAACAGCTCCCGCTTCTTTTATACATTTTCCAAAAACATGCCCCGTAAAACTTCCTGCTCCTACCCCATCCAGATGCTGGGAAAAAACTGGAAGTTCAACCTCAGAGGCTACCCTGTAAATATCCGGAAGCTGGGGAGCTACTGCAATCTCAATACCTGACTCTTCGGACACGGCTTTGCAGGCTTTCGCAATCTCAACTGCTCCCTGGCCTGTGCCCTGTGTATAGGTCTTATAGTTCAGTAAAATGAATGGTGAATTCAAGGAAGATACCCTCCTGAAAAGTGAAAAGAAAATGGAAGGGAAAAAGCATGGAAAATCCACACTTTCTCCGATGGTTTCTGCCGGAGGTTTCGCCGTAATTTTGCTATAACGGTTTATTAGCAGTTTTCCGGCAGCTTTTTTAGGGAAGTTTTCAAGGACTGCTCAGAAGTCGGTCATGACCCTGAACTGGTCAATTTCCGGCTTGTTAAGGCTGTTGATAAACTGCTCAGCCATTTCCCTGATGTCCTTTGCACCTGCAATAGCTCTTCCGACCACAAGGATATCGGCTCCCTGGCCAAGGGCTACAGGCACCTTGTCGAGGCGGACTCCACCTGCAACTGCAACCAGAGTCTTTGGAGCGATCTTCTTGATTTCGGCGATATTGCCCCAGGCGTGTTCTGTACCTTCGATGTCAATTCCGCGGTGGAGCTCAATGATATCAGGCATGACCTTAAGCTGCTTTAAGACAGAAATTGGATCAGGCTGGTTGAGGGTGTCCATGACCGCATAGATACCTGTCTTGTGGGCTTCCTCAATGAGTTTGTCAATGGTGCTGATAGGAGCAAGAGCTGAGACCACAACTGCATCACCTGCAGCATCTGCAACCATTCTAGCTTCAAGGTTCCCTGTGTCCAGAGTCTTTAAGTCAGCAACAATGAAGGCATCTGGCCTGACCTCTCTGATCTTGGAAATCACATCTATGCCGTAGCGCTTGATAAGGGGTGTCCCTGCCTCGATAATTACGTGGTCGCTGTTAGGGATCTGGGAAATAGCTGAAAGCACGAACTCGAGGTTCGGGTTATCAAAGGCAACCTGCAGGTAGGGTGGGTCCCAGAGCCTGATTACTTTAAAGCCCATAATAGCATGAGTGGACTTGTTGCTCTCTGCAAGCACAGTGTCGATGTCCGGGAAGCCTTCAAGTGCTCTCTTGAGCGCAAGTTTTGTGGCGCCGTAGTTGTACCTGTAGATCTTGTTATAGTCCTGGGCATCAGGGTGAATAAAGACGCTAGCTACAATGACAAGGTCTTCAGCCTGGGCCTTTGAGATTACGCCTTCTTCTACGGAGTCTGCTACTGCCTTTGCAACTGCTGACTGGGCAGGTCCGAAAATTCTTGATGCCTGCTCCATATTCTTTACAGTAACCTTCGGGATAATAAGGGTTGAAGGTTTAGCCGGCAGGTTTGGCCTTATAACGGACAGGAGAGGGGTGTGCCCGGCTGAAAGCTGGGTCAGGCCGTTTGCGAAAGCCTGTCCTACAGGACCCTCCTTGTCTCCTATCATCAAATCAACATGGGCAAGTTCTGCGCCTTGCCCCATTAATGCTTCTCCTATCTGAAACATGTTTAACCTCGTAAATGCTATGAAAGTAATATTAGAATGTTTGATAGTTAGTTGCTTGAGAATGAATTTGTCATTAAACCGAGGGATAGCATAACCCTTTTGCCTGCTAAACGCCAGCCTGATATAAATAATCTTGTATCATCCCAAACAGTTTTTCGACAGCCTGCAGGTTCTCTGCACTTTGATTTCATAATTACGGAGTTTCCAAAAACTCCCTATCAAAGGAGAATTTTAGGACACGTGTCGTTCAGGACGCAAACTCCGCACCTGGGAGAAATAGGCCGGCAAATATTTTGCCCTAATTTTACAAGCAAGAGATTTATATGTTTCCAGTACCTCTGAGGAAATATCTTTTTTAATTCTATTTCAGTCTCTTCAGGGGCTTTTGTTTCAACTAGACCGAGCCTGTTAGAAATCCTGTGAACGTGTGTATCAACTGCAAGGGCATCTTTAAGGAATGCATGCGCAAGTACACAGTTAGCTGTCTTTCGGCCGACTCCGGGTAGTTTAAGGAGAGTTTCCATCTCATCCGGAACCCTGCCATTGTATTCTTCCAGTAAAATTCCGGAGATTTCCTTTATCCTTCCGGCTTTGACCCTGTAGAAGCCCACATCTCTTATAAGCGCTTCAATCTCTTCAACATCAGTCTCAACCATTTCCTCAGGAGTAGAGAATCTCTCAAAAAGCCTCTTTGCTGCAGGATAGGTTACATCGTCCCGGGTCCTGTGAGACATGACAGTGGAGATTAACACAAAAAAGGGGTCTCTCGAGCCATCAGCATAGCCCTCCGGATAAAGTTCGAAAAGCCTCCGCATGAGTTCATCAATGTCCATGCCCAGAGTTAGTATTCTCTTAATATAAAAATTATAAAAATCCAGATTCTAAATTACAGGCTAAAAAAGGTAAAAAATGGGAAATTAAAAAGCTTTGAGAAGAGATTTTAAAAGTAATTTAAAAAGCCAAGGTCCGGATTCGAACCGGAATGGTATCGCTCTGCAGGCGATTGCGTAGCCGCTCCGCCACCTTGGCACAAAGTGGATTTTCTTAAAGCACTTTATTGAATATATAGTTTTAGGTTAAATCGATTATTAAAAGAGAAAAAGCCAAGATCCGGATTCGAACCGGAATGGTATCGCTCTGCAGGCGATTGCGTAGCCGCTCCGCCATCTTGGCATTATTGAACACGGATTAGTCGTGTAGATGCAATTAAAGTAATTTCTAATATATAAATATTTAGCTGGATGCAACAGTTCTGAAAGAATATTACAACTGTTTGGTAAAAAATGTGTTATGTTATCCCCCGAAAGAGATAACCGAGTTAGATTAAACCGAGTTAGATTAAACCGAGTTAGATAAAAATGTTGGAAAAAACACTGGATAAAACAAACATTGCCGCAACTATAGCCAGTAAGATGACTACGAAAGTAGGCAGGAGTACAGCTATCGCCGATTTCACCATGCTTACATCATGTACAATCATGCCGCCCACAATATAGAGATATATCTCATAAAGCCCGAAGAACCAGCCGATTAAAGGAATCCAGGAAAGCGCCATCACGGCAGATGCATAAGATATGAACCTGACAGTGCCTTCGTAACTTCCAGTTCCTCCAAGCACTTTATAAATAATATAGAATATTCCGGCTCCGATAAAGATAGAGATGATACCTACAATAGGTGCCATAATCACAGTCATAAGTACAGTGGAAAAGCCAAATTCAGTGATACCACCGTACCCATACATACCTCTCATCATTCCGCGGCCAAAAAGTCCAGTTAAAAGCCCGTATATGATATAACTGATTGCTGCAAAGGTAAGCGGTTCATTATATCCTCCGGTCGTTGGCATTTTCCTGTAAAAATCAGACGGCCTTTGTATAACTTCTTTCCATGTTTCGATGTAATCCATAGTTTCCCCCATTAAAAATATGCACGAGCCTTATTTAAAGAGATTTGTGAGGAAAAAAGTGAAAGTCTGAAGTTCCGTTAAAATAACTCTGTCTTACAGCAAGAGTCCGGCTTCAGTTATTAAAGGTGAGCGCACCCTTCGGAACTTAGACAGGGTGCCGGAATAGAAATCCAGCAATTCAAATGGATTCGAACTCGCTTTTAGAGAAGCAGAGCTAAAAGAGAGCCGGAACATAAAAATCAAGTAATAAAAATAACAGATGAAAATAACGGGATGAAAAAAGGTAAGAATAATAAAACTTAGAAAACGGTTTCAAAAGAATAAACATATCAAAAGATAGTGGAAAGCCGTGTAAAAGAACCAGATAAACAGACAAAATAATCCAGAAGAGAATAAAGTAACAAGATCAAGAAGAATAGCAGCTTCAAAGAAGTAAAACAACAGTAATATAAAAAAATCAGTATCGAAAAACAATTTTAGAAAAAACAATATTCAGAATAGATTTAAAGTAATATAGGGTGAGTTTGGCAGCGATCCAGAGTTCCCGAAGGCTCGCACACTTCAGTACAGTAAGGAACGTGGACAGGCTTATCTTCTGTGTTCGGAATGGGTACAGGAGTTGCCCTGCCGCTATGGCCGCCAAGCTCTACCTTATAAATGGGATATGAAAGAAGTCATGTATAGGGGTGCTGCATATTGAATTTCGCCTGGACCTGAATTAGGTGAAAGGAACGGATAGTTAGTGAACGCGGACTGAACACCTCGTTGCCTTGGTGCTTACATCCCGTTTCTATCAAACCGGTCTTTTACCGGAATCCTTAAAGAGGTCTCTTTTTAGGTCAGATTTCGAGCTTAGATGCATTCAGCTCTTATTCCTTAGCGCGTAGCTGCCCGGCGATGCCTTGTCAGACAACCGGTACACCAGTGGCGCCGCTGCTTGGTTCCTCTCGTACTAAAAGCAGCTTACCCGCAGACCTCTGGCACCTCTAGTAGATAGTAACCGACCTGTCTCACGACGGTCTAAACCCAGCTCACGATCTCCTTTAATAGGCGAACAACCTCACCCTTGGCCGCTGCTGCACGGCCAGGATGGAAAGAACCGACATCGAGGTAGCAAGCTGCCGGGTCGATATGTACTCTTGCCGGCAACGACTCAATTATCCCCGGGGTAACTTTTCTGTCATTTTTGGCCCCCACCAAGGAGGCTCAAAAGTTCGCTAGAACCGACTTTCGTCTCGTCATCCACTGCTTTGCTGAATAACGTCAGGCTGACTTATACTCTTGCACTCTTCAGCGAGTTTCCGACCCGCTTGAGTCAACCATTGCGCGCCCTTGATATCTTTTCAAGGGCGTCCCGCCCCAGGCAAACTGCCCACCTATCGGGGTCCTCTTCGCAGAGTTAGGGTCGTAGTTCCAGAAGGGTAGTGTCCCAATTGCGACTCCACGAATGCTGGCGCACCCGCTTCGACGTCTCCTACCTACACTGTACATCCAGAACCACAACCCAACGACAGGCTGCAGTAAAGCTCCACGGGGTCTTCACTTCCCCCTAGAGGTCTCTAGACTGTGCACTAGAATGTAAGCTTCACCGGACTCCAGTTAGGGACAGTAGGGCTCTCATTGATCCATTCATGCAAGTCGCCAATTAAGCGACAAGGTACTACGCTACCTTAAGAGGGTCATAGTTACCCCCGCTGTTTACAGGCCCTTCTTCCCGTTGAACCGGGGTTTCAGGTACCTGCACTGAGCAGGATTCAGAGATTGTACTAGCCCTTACGGGTTTGCAATCTCCTATGTTGATATTAGACAGTTAGAGCCCCCTGGTCACTGCGACCTGCTGTCTACACAGCAGGCACTCCTTCTCCCGAAGTTACGGAGCTAATTTGCCGAATTCCCTTAACTGAATTACTCCGACACGCCTTAGCCTTTTCAGCTAGGGGCACCAGTGTCAGTTCTCGGTACGGACATTTAGCTGTCCTTTTCACGGGTTCCTGGGTGCAGCCGACTTACGCCATTACAGATTCGCCCGCTTCTCGCCATTACGGCTCTCCACAGGTTTCGCTGCTTAGACGGCGCGACAACGCCGCTCGGCCTGCCCGAAAACGTCAGACTTTAGTGCTAAATGGTACAGGAATATTAACCTGTTTCCCTTTTGGCGTACTCGAATTACGGTACGTCTTAGGACCGACTAACCCTCGGCTGACGATCATTGCCGAGGAAACCTGGCCCCTTCGGCGGCAGGGATTCTCACCCTGCTTTGCTGCTACTATTACCAGGATTTTCGTTTGTGAACGGTCCACAGGACTTTACAGCCCTGCTTCAGCCCGAACACAACGCCTTCCTACGAGATTACCTTGCGGTACTCCGTGGTATCGGTGGTCGACTTGAGCCCCGTCAATTTTCGGGGCCCCAAACCTCGACTGGTGAGCTGTTACGCACTCTTTAAAGGGTAGCTGCTTCTAAGCTAACCTTCCAGCTGTCTTGGGCTTGGGACGCCCTTTAGTGTTAACACTTAGTCGACACTTGGGGACCTTAACCACGGGCTGGGTTGTCTCCCTTACGGACTACAAGCTTACCCCAGTAGTCCGGACTCCGACTTTCTCAGATGACAGTGGGTTTGGAGTTTGACAGGCGGGCGAGGGATTTCTCCCCCGGAACCGCCAATCAGTGCTCTACTCCACCGACGATCTCCAGTCAGGTCATGCTACGACATGTTTCGGAAGGAACCAGCGGATGCCGGGTTAGATTAGCATTTCACTACGAGACGCAGGTCACACGAATGATTTGCAGATCAAAACCGCTTGCGGTCCTCCACGTAGCTTTCGCCACGCTTCAACCTGCCCACGCCTAGATCACCCGGCTTCGGGTCGTACCCCGGTGACTCCACGCACTTGTATACGTCGTGCCTCGCCCGAAGGCTGCGCACATGTTGCTTTCGCTTCGGCTGCCCAGATAAAAGGTTAGCCATCGCCACCAAGATACACTCCCTGGCCCGTTCTTCAAAACGTAAGATACGACACTGGCAGTGACATTCGTACTACATCCTCGCGAATGATTCCTTCATGTCAAAGATCCTTTCATGCCGTATCGTTCCATCACTATCAGGTTTCAGGCACTTTGCACCTCCCTTCTCGGGGTACTTTTCAGCGTTCGGTCACCCTACTATTTCGCTATCGGTCTCAAGTAGTATTTAGTTTTGGAGGTTGGTGCCCCCCAGATTCCCGCACGATATCCAACGCACGGTACTCAGGGACATGTTCCGGTTTATTGGCTTGCACCTAAGTGACTGTCACACTCTATGGTCTGCCGTTCCAGGCAAGTTCGGTTTCGCCGCCAAACGTTTGAACAGCCCTACAACACCACATTTCCCCGAAGGGATTCGGTTTGAACTGTGCCGTGTTCACTCGCCGTTACTAGCGGCATCTCGTTTGATTTCTTTTCCAGCTCCTACTGAGATGTTTCAATTCGGAGCGTTCCCGATCATTACTGATCACTATGGAGAGGTCCCATTCGGAGATCCCGGGTTCATTGGATCCATGCACCTACCCCGGGCTTATCGCAGCTTGGCACGTCCTTCATCAGCTCTTGAGCCGAGCCATCCACCTGATAGCATAACTCCTGTTACACCTAACCAGGTCCAGTTAGCGTTCAATATACAGCACCTATACACGACTTCATATGCCTGCGGTTCCGCGCAGGCTATCCATCCTTCCCCGGTAAGCTACTTACCGGGTGCATTTGATGATTTATGAGATTAATGGGTTGAGGATTTGTTCGGTTTATCGGCATCTGGGTGATAGTGTTTTTATGCTTAGGAGGTGATCCAGCCGCAGATTCCCCTACGGCTACCTTGTTACGACTTAACCCCCCTTGCGAAATTCAGGTTCGAACACGGCACAGAGTCCGTGCCCTCACCCATACCTCACTCGGGTGGTTTGACGGGCGGTGTGTGCAAGGAGCAGGGACGTATTCACCGCGCTATATTGAAACGCGATTACTACGGATTCCAGCTTCACGAGGGCGAGTTACAGCCCTCGATCCGAACTACGAATGGGTTTGTGAGATTGCCAACCCCTTTCGGGGTAGGGACCCATTGTCCCATCCATTGTAGCCCGCGTGTAGCCCGGGAGATTCGGGGCATACTGACCTACCGTGGCCCGCACCTTCCTCCGATTTAACACCGGCGGTCCCCACAGAGTACCCATCGTCCCGGAGGACATGCTGGTAACAGTGGGCACGGGTCTCGCTCGTTGCCTGACTTAACAGGATGCTTCACAGTACGAACTGGCGACGGCCATGCACCTCCTCTCAGCGATTCAGGCAAAGTCTTCAGCTTGGCCTACATATTGCTGTCGCCCCCGGTGAGTTGTCCGGCGTTGAGTCCAATTAAACCGCAGGCTCCACCCGTTGTTGTGCTCCCCCGCCAATTCCTTTAAGTTTCAGCCTTGCGGCCGTACTTCCCAGGTGGCTCGCTTCACGGCTTCCCTGCGGCACCAGACACGGTCGCGCCATGCCTGACACCTAGCGAGCATCGTTTACGGCTGGGACTACCCGGGTATCTAATCCGGTTCGTGCCCCCAGCTTTCGTCCCTCACCGTCGAACCCGTTCTGGTAAGACGCCTTCGCCACAGGTGGTCCCACAGGGATTACAAGATTTCACTCCTACCCCTGTAGTACCTCTTACCTCTCCCGGTTCCAAGCCTGGCAGTATCCCCCGAAAGCCTAACGGTTAAGCCGTCAGATTTCCCGGAGGACTGACCAAACCGGCTACGGACCCTTTAGACCCAATAATCACGATCACCACTCGGGCCGCCGGTGTTACCGCGGCGGCTGGCACCGGTCTTGCCCGGCCCTTGCTAACAGGTGTAGTTTACACACCTGGACAGCCAGCAAATGTTGCTGGCACTCGGTGTCCCCTTATCACGGTTTCCCGCATTGTAAAGTTTTCGCGCCTGCTGCGCCCCGTAGGGCCTGGATTCATGTCTCAGAATCCATCTCCGGGCTCTTGCTCTCACAACCCGTACCCGTCGTTGGCTAGTAGGTACATTACACCCACTACTACCTGATAGGCCGCAGACCCATCCTTGGGCAGACGAATCCATTTTACGCATAAAGCATTCCAGCATATATGCGGTATCCGGAATTATCCCCAGTTTCCCGGGGTTATGCCGGTCCCAAGGGCAGGTTATCCACGTGTTACTGAGCAGTACGCCATGTTCACGAAGAACATATGACTCGCATGGCTTAGGCGAACACCGATAGCAGTAACCTCTGGCAGGATCAACCAGAATTGTTATACACACTTTGTTCCTTAAAGGTCTTGGTCGCAGAAACTTGCACTAACAACTAGCAATTCAGTTAGTTCATTTCGCGATAGATGTTGAAACATCTATCACCCAGAATTAACCGAACCGACAAATCCTCGTCAGACAGAAAAA
>NZ_JJOV01000012.1:0-515 GCF_000979385.1 Methanosarcina sp. 2.H.A.1B.4 | reverse complement strand
ACTGCCTCTTCAGGGCAGCGCTCTCCCACTGAGCTACCTGGGCAGGTAGATCTTATTCACCACTGAATTGCTCTTTAAGAATCAATCTTTAAAAGAGATATAGTGTTTTTGATTTTTACCTTCAGAAAAGATCTCCTGAAAGTTTTGAGTATCTTTGAGTGGGCCCGCTGAGATTCGAACTCAGGACCTCCGCCATGTCAAGGCGACGTCATAACCGGCTAGACCACGAGCCCTCTAAGATGCGTGTTATTTTTACTCCTTATAACAAATATGCTTGAAATAAGGACTCTAAAAAAGTTATACACCAGTCGGGACTCGAACCCGAGTTCGAGCGTTGGCAACGCCCGGTGATAACCGCTACACTACTGATGTGCTATGTTTTTATGGTGCCCAGACCCGGATTCGAACCGGGGACAACTGCCTCTTCAGGGCAGCGCTCTCCCACTGAGCTACCTGGGCAGGTAGATCTTATTCACCACTGAATTGCTCTTTAAGAATCAATCTTTAAAAGAGAT
>NZ_JJOV01000021.1:0-632 GCF_000979385.1 Methanosarcina sp. 2.H.A.1B.4 | reverse complement strand
CCTTTACAGTAAGCGCTTCGGATGCAGACGGAGACAGTCTCGCATACTCTGCTTCAGGCATTCCCACAGGTGCTACTTTTGACAGCAAATCAGGGGTTTTTAGCTGGACTCCGGTTGCCGGACAGGAGGGGACATACAGCTTAACCTTTGAGGTAAGCGATGGAAAACTGACAGATTCGGCTACTGTAGCTGTAAACGTTGTCAATCATAATCAGGCTCCTGTGATAAATTCCATCCCGGATGTTACTGTTGAAGCTGGAAAAAGCCTTACCTTTACAGTAAGCGCCTCGGATGCAGATGGAGACAGTCTCGCATACTCTGCTTCAGGTACTCCTTCAGGTGCAACTTTTGACAGCAAGTCAGGGGTTTTTAGCTGGACTCCGGTTACAGGACAGGAGGGGACGTACAGCGTAACCTTTGAGGTAAGCGATGGAAAACTGACAGATTCGGCTACAGCAGCTATAAGCGTTGTCAAACAGGAAAACTCCTCGTCCACAGCAGAAGAGGTCTACAACAACCGTCTGCGCGAAGCTTCTCCGAACACAGTCTACAAGAGTTCATCCTTTATTGATGTAGGCGGGATGAGTACTGGCAGGTACAGGGATGCAATGTGGTTTGACCTGAGCGAGTAC
>NZ_JJOV01000069.1:0-2194 GCF_000979385.1 Methanosarcina sp. 2.H.A.1B.4 | reverse complement strand
GAGCCAGGAAGAAGTAATTCAACTGGCTGTGGAAGCTGTCCAGTACATCAAAGACCAGGGGCTGAAGTGCATGTTTTCTGCAATGGATGCCACCAGAACCGACCCCGCATATCTCATAGAGGTTTTCAAGGCGGTCCAGGAGGCAGGATGCGATATCATTAACGTGCCAGACACGGTAAGAATCATGGTTCCATCTGCAATGTACAGACAAATAAAAGACATTGAAGCTGAAAATCAGAAGAAATGCTGATCAATTAAATACCCCCATTTGACCAATTGTTTATCTATTCTTGCCACCAAAGCAATATTGATGGTCCTCATGTTCGTATAAATTCCAAAAGAATATCTTTCAATTTTTAATCGTCAATTACAGACCCAGCTTTACAACGAACTCATGCACGATTATTCATTTCCTCATGCTATCTGCAGATCATTATTTGAACTTTTCCTTTCTTATTTTGACCTTATATTTCAGCAGCCAGCGCAAAGAAGGCCAGATTATCTTTCATGCAGTTTCTAAAGACGTTCCTCCTGACATACCAGTAGATGAAATGAATCTGATTCCCATAAAAATTACTATTTATGGCCCTGATGACTGTGCTGTCAAAGATAAGCAGGAGTTGTTAGATAAAAGGATCAAACGCATCAGTAGTGAAACATATGCTCAGGGTGCCCTAATTACCCAGGCCGACATAGCAATCCTTCTTGAAGAGAGCACAAGGACAATTTCACAGCATATAACATCGCTGGAAAAGAAGGGAGAATTGGTGCCAACTAGAGGAAAAATGGAAGTACATAGGTCCTGGGATAAGCCACACGAAAAAAAATTATGGAGCTTTACCTCAAAGGTTATGAATATACTGAGATCAAAAGAAAGACAAAACATAGTGGCGAAGCCATCATGCGCTATGGGAAGGACTTTGAAAGAATACTGGTGATGACGGAGGAAGGATTTGATGATGAATAACTCAGGATTATAACAGGCATCTCAGAAAAAACAATTCGGGAATACAAGGAATTGATCAAACCTATTCTACTGAGGAATATCAAGAGCGTTTAGACCAGCTTCACAGCATTTTTGGAAAAAAAGAAATCAACAGAAAAAACGAGGAAACAATTCTAAAGACGGATTCAGGGAGATGGAACACATGAAAGTCCCTTCAATGATCGAAACAAAGGTAACAAACTCCCTGAAAGGTTCGATCCTTGATCTGATACAGAAAGATTACCAGTTTATAGCCTGGTGACAAAATACAGGAAATGTTTGCCAGTGATCTCGTGGAAGTTGTGAGGAAATCTTATCGTGATCCAGGGAAACTGGAAGTGGGATAAATTCTATGATATGGAGTGAAGGCTTTGGGGAAGCCGAACTACGGTAAAAATAGTAAGAAAACACCGTTGAAACCTATTGTTTTGACCCGGATTTCCAAAGAGGATCTGGAGATGAAGAAGGCAGGCTATTCTAAGGAGATTATGAAAACAAAAATAGGAGGCTCTTCAAAGAGGCATATGAACAGGAAGCACTACTTACGCATTCTGAGATGGCATATCTGCTCAATGTTTCTACAGGTGCTCAATGTTTCTACAGGTACTGTGAGCAAGCAGGCAAAAGAGTATATGCAAAGAACAGGGGAGATACTGCCAACAAGAGGGATTATCCAGGACATTGGAAGAGCAATAACTCACAAGAGGATTATCCTCAGGTTATATAGGAAGGGAATCAAACTTCAGATATTGTAAGAATGACAAATCACACGGAAGAAGCATGTGACAGGTACATTAAAGCATATAAGAAAGTAGAAAAACTAAGCAAAACGATGAAAATTGAGGAAATAGCACAAATTCTGGGAATGGGAAAGTCCCTGGTAGAAGAATATAGAAGAATTTTAAATGAGGGGGAATGACTGATGGGTGAAACAAACTATGGTAGGTCTGGATGCCTATCGGTCGATTGGGAGTTTAGTAAAAATCAGTATCGAAAAACAATTTCAGAAAAACAATATTCAGAAAAAACAATATTCAGAATAGATTTGAAGTAGTATAGGGTGAGTTTGGCAGCGATCCAGAGTTCCCGAAGGCTCGCACACTTCAGTACAGTAAGGAACGTGGGCAGGCTTATCTTCTGTGTTCGGAATGGGTACAGGAGTTGCCCTGCCGCTATGGCCGCCAAGCTCTACCTTATAAATGGGATATG
>NZ_JJOV01000020.1:0-3044 GCF_000979385.1 Methanosarcina sp. 2.H.A.1B.4 | reverse complement strand
ACATTAGTAGGGTGGACTCCTGCATTCACCGTAGCCGTAACAGTGTCTGTGTCTGTGTCAATTACGGATACATTGTCGCTTCTGGCGTTTGTCACATATACCTTTTTTCCATCTGGGGTAACTGCAACTCCTGAAGGAGTAATTCCTACAGGAACTGTGGCTGTAACAATGTTATTTACTGTGTCAATTACAGAAACAGTGTTACCGGGATCATAGAATTTCCCAGAGATTGTCACGTATGCCTTTTTTCCATCAGGACTGACTGCAATGTCACCAGGCCCATTCCCTACAGGTACAGTTCCTGTAACATTGTTTGTAGCTGTGTCAATTACAGAAACATTGTTGCTGCCTGAATTAACCACATAAACCTTATTTCCATCAGGAGCAATTGCAACTTCATAAGGACTGTCTCCTACAGATATAGTGGTTGTAACTTTGTTTGTAATTGCGTCAATTACAGAAGTAGTATTGTTGAAAGTGTTCGTAACATAAATTTTTTTTTCGTCAGGACTAATGACAACATTACGAGTAATCATCCCCACATTAATCTGTTTCATTAAAGTATTTGTAGCTGTGTCAATTACAGAGATATTGGTGCTATCACGGTCCGTCACATAAACTTTTGTTCCTGCGGGGTTGACTGCAACTTGCATAGGATAACCTCCTACATTCACTGTATCACTAACCGTATTTGTCGCTATGTCAATTACCGAGATAGTTGGATCGAGTCCTGCTGGAGTTGCCACATATACCTTTGTTCCTGCAGGGTTGACTGCAATATCTCTAGGCCAGCCTTCTACAGGCACTCTAACTGTAACATTGTTAGTTGCTGTGTCAATTACAGCGACATTATGAGTAGGAAGAGTACCATTATAATTCGTATCGTAATAATAACCTCTCTGATCATAATCTCCCAGATTTGTCACATATGCAAATGGAGCCGCACCTGCTACACCAGCGAATATTAAAATCGTAAGTGCTGTCATTCCCAAAACTTTTATGAGAGTATGCTCTCGATATGTTTTATCAAATGTTATTTCTTCCATTTCAAATCCCAACTTATGGACTTATTAAAAAGCAACAACATCATCGACTGCCTCATAGATTCTATTCATACCAGTACTTAAAAAATGAGGGGAGCATAAATCCCACTTATATACGGTTGATTTTTGAATCAGAGACTTCAATTATTTTTATTTCGAACCAGAATCTAAATGCATATACTTTTCCAACGACTTTTGCTTATCCAATCCACTGTAACTTCTTTTTGAACTTCCACTCCCATATTGGCAAGCCAAGCTTCCCAATGACGAAGCTTGGAGTATTACCCTTCAATATCATCCAGGCCTACAATCAAAATTTTCTCATTTGTTTCAAGCTCATTTTTGATCCTTATTGCATCCTTTTCCAGAATACAATTCTTTCCCACAACCCAGTCCGCTGGTCCAACTCCAAAATGGATATAACACACAACAGCCTTTTTCAACTGAAGGTTATTTTTTTCCAGCATTGCGAGAACATTTTCATCTGGAACAAATTCTTCAGATAACATAATTATGTTATAATTTCCTTTTTTGATTTCAACTACAGAAGTCCAGTTTTCATCTTTCCTTAATTCATATATTTTATCTTCATCAACTTCTATGTAGTACATTCCTCGCCCAATATTAGAATTATAGTCTATGGTATAATTCACGGGTATGTCGTAATTTTCAAGAATGGCTTTAACTTCCGCCTCACTAGTTTCATTTTCAAATTGAATAAATAAACCAGCTATTTTAACTTCTTGAGATTGAATCATCAGTGCTAAGAAGGTTAGAAGAGCAATAAAAACAACTACTACTTTGCTAATTTTATTCACATCAATCACCAAAAAAATGAGGAGTTTTAACTCCTCACATATATACGGTCATCTTCAGAACCGAATGCTTCCCAATAAGGTACACAGAAATATATGGGATTAGGGTCACCTATACGCAAATATTCATTCGAACCACTTATTTTGTATCCACGACACATTCGAGCATGACCTGGAACTCCACTCTTGAAGGGTCCACCATTGTTAATTTCATTCATAGCTCCAGCAAAAGATACAGTGGTTGTACTGAATGAATCAGGTTTATTCATTCCGTTGCTTGAACGATAATAAAGTAACTGCTGGGAATTAGTAACCCCGTTAGGAGCTACTCCGTTCATCATTTCATATATAGTAGTTTGGTGAGGATTTTCATCATTGTAATATTCAGTAAGCATTTTGGCAGTTGCTGGACCACAGTAGTAGCTCGTTATTTGCGCATATACAGTAGCACCAAGATCTACTTCAACATCAGTTCTCGATTTTGTTATATCGGCACTGAGTTTTTTAATATTTTCTTCAGTGACTGCCGCATTAATACTAACCCCCTTATTAACTGCTGCTTGTTCTATAGATTTAGCAAGTTCATCACTTTTTTGCCAGTGTCTTAGGTTGTTGTCTATCCCATTCTTCAATCTCTGTTCATATATTGACCATATTCCGGGTTCAGTTTCAGTTGCAGGTTTATCTTCTACTTTTTCAAGAGTGTATGCATCCACAAATATCCGATGTTCAACTCCTGTAGTCTTGTCCTTTACTATAGTCATTGCTCCTACGATAGGATAATCGTATACAACCATCTGTGTTGATTTGATTTCCCCCTCAGGGTATTCATTTTTAGCGATTTCTCTTGATTTATTCATAGCTGTAGTGGCATCAAAAGGTTTTGGCTCAAATAAAACAAGTTGGACTGTTTGCCCAAGCCTTTTATCTGCAGCAATGTCGATTATACCTATCAGGGTTTTATTTTTTAATACAGAAAATTGATAATACAACTTTTGACCAGTTGGATCGTAGAGCTCCAGTGGTTTGGAATCAATAGATGCTCCTGTCCAGTTTTCAAATCCTGATGTGTTAGTTGCGATAAAGTTTATCATGTTCGCATTGGCATGCTTAAAAGCTTCCTCAGCAGTTACAGAATAATCTTTTTCTTCCTGTGCACTTACTGCCGGTATTAACACCATACCAA
>NZ_JJOV01000023.1:0-3051 GCF_000979385.1 Methanosarcina sp. 2.H.A.1B.4 | reverse complement strand
TGAACGGTGTTGGCGAGACAAACATTATTTGCTCTAGGGCGGTATAGCATAGGTGCAATCCCTTAGATGCCTGCCAATTCATTGGCGGGAGCCGTCACTGAACAAAATAACCTCTGAAGAAGTAAGCCCGGGAAATAAAAAAGCATGGGAAATAAAAAAGCATGGGAAATAAAAAAGCATGGGAAATAAAAAAGCATGGGAAATAAAAGCTACATGAAATTTCAGCTTTTTCCAGCTTTTTCCAGTTATTCCCTATTTTTTAGTTTTTTTCTCCAGTTTTTTTTATTTATTTTCATGTTTGCCCCGATTGAACACTTTCAAGAGAGATCTCTCAGAAGTCGGAACGAATGCTGCAGATTTATCTGGTTCCTCAGATAATTGTTTGATCTGCGCTGAAATGAGAATATAAACATTTCTAAATTATCCTTGACGTTTTATTGTCAGGATATTTCCCTTTAATTTCTTTGATCAGTACAATTATAATATTTTTGTTGTGATACCCTCAGGTTTTTATCCGGATCATGGGATTATTATGCCTCTGATGTTTGATTCTTTTTCAATACCTGCTAATGTCAGGTGTGATTGAAAGTTTTTCAATTCCTTTTTAATATATACAACTTTAAATAGTATGAGTACATTATTAATTGTTGGAGATGAATAACCTTCTAATTATATACGTATATAGGTTTAATTGCTGAACCAATACGGCTCTTCCCATCAATTTCACAAAACGGTTCTCTGGCAATCGGTTATGGAAATATATTACGTTTGTTTTTGATAACTTATTGTTGGACTTAAAACGTAAACAATCCGCTAGATTGTGAAAAAACGCTTTTTACTGAATTAAATATTTTAAAACGGGATAGGTTACCATATAAATATACATATGGTGTAATACTTTGAGAGTTGTTGTCAGCGTTAACAGGTAGTTATGAAAGCTACCTTTCAAGGTCTGAATAATAATTACCGTGATATTCTTTAGCTGACACATAAAATTATAAAAATTGGAATATAGGGGTTATCATGAAAGACTATGAAGTAAAAGTGCTGGACGAAAATGACCACATTTTTATTGAAACGTTAAGGAACCTTGGGATGTCAAGAAATGTTGCCACAACTATGGCATATCTTATGAATGTTGACGAAGCTTCATCCCGCGAAATTGAAATCAGTACCGGACTACGGCAGCCCGAAGTCAGTCTTGCAATGAGGCTGATGAAGAATCAGTCCTGGGTCAACGTGCGTTCGGAAAAGAAACCCGGTAAAGGGCGCCCGATAAAGATCTATTCTCTTGCAGCTCCGGTTGATGAGATTATAAGCTATTACGAGGATAAGATCTACAAGGAATCTCAGGCAACGATCTCAGCAATTAAAAAACTGAAGGTTATGAGCAAAAAGGTGCCTCTTACTCCTTCGAAGTAAAGGATCTAAAAAGGGTTAGCTCCATAATGGCTGACAGTCCTTCCTGGAACTCACCATTATGGAAATCAAATCCTTCCCTTATTAATTCATTTAATTGTATCTCTTCCAGGTCCTGTTCCTCTTTTTGTTCTTCTTCGTTTTTCACCCTTCGTTTCCCGGGGTTTCCTTTCTGATCCCCTTCCTTTCTGATCCCCTTCTTTTCTGATCCCCTTCCTTTCTGATCCCCTTCCTTTCTGATCCCCTTCCTTTCTGATCCCCTTCCTTTCTGTCCCCTTCCTTTCTGTCCCCTTCTTTTCTGATCCCCTTCTTTTCTGGTCTCCATCCTATCAGGTATCTCTTCAACGTTTTTCAGGATTTTCCGGCATACTCTGGCATTTGATGCATGATTCACCTTCAGCCTGTTTGCTGATTTGTCCCCATTTTACATCTTTGCTCTGTCTTTTGTTCAAACCTTCCGGTCGTTTAAAATGTATATGAACAAGAAAATCAGAATGAGAAAAGCCCTGGATAAGAAGTGTCCTGGTTATGGAAGAATTCCATAGAAAAGTAACCTTTAAAATCTCTCTAAAAAGGGGGAAAAATAAGTTAAAATAAAGAAGGAAACCTGCCTTAAAGGGCAGGTCAGCCACCTGTAACTACTTTAAGGATTGTTAGTCTGTCGGAACTTATCGCCCCGTCAAGGGGAACAGCATTCCCTCCATTTAATACAAGTACCGTTTCCTGATTAATGTCCAGCGTATCAAGCAGGTCTTCGTAGGTAGCGCTTTCAGCTACTTCTACGGTCTGTTCGGAAATCTCTCCAGCTTGAATTGTTATGTGTACCTTTTTGCTCACTCTATAGATCCACCGCCGCTTACCTGAATTTCGTCTACGATTTTCTTTATTAACTTCTGCTCCAGTTCATATTCTTTTCTGACACCTTTCCGTTCTGCATTTCTTTTCTGGAACTTTCCGGTCATGTTCAAATCTCCTTACGATATTTCAGGTTTGCAACATAGTGGGTATAATCTCTCCAAGTAGACTCTGTTGTCTTTTCGAGATGTATATCCAATAATTATAATGATTTTCTGTTTTAATTAACTTTTTGGTTAACGATCCTTTTTTGGTTAAGGACCCTTTTTTTGGTTAACGACTCTTTGGTTAACAATTAGTTATTTCCAGGTGTTTTAGCCCAGTTCACATATTATTATTGAAAAAATGTAAGTGTTAACATTGAATATGAGCTCGTTTGAAACATTGGCATAATAAGCTCCAGACCTCTATTTTAAAATGAAATTTGAGAATATTTGTTCAGGAACTATGTATATTCGGAATCAAATCCGCACTTATGCCATTATATTTAAATGATGTAAGCTGTTTGGTAATTATTAGAGGTTTGAAGAGACACACCTGATAAATAGCACACAAATCTATAAAAAGAGTTATATGATATGTAAAAAAACGGACCAAAAAAACAATTAAAATCAAAAAAACAATTAAAATCAAAAAAACAATTAAAATCAAAAAAACAATTAAAATCAAAAAAACAATTAAAATCAGTTATACACCAGTCGGGATTCGAACCCGAGTTCGAGCGTTGGCAACGCCCGGTGATGACCGCTACACTACTGATGTGCTATGTTTTTATGG
>NZ_JJOV01000033.1:0-94991 GCF_000979385.1 Methanosarcina sp. 2.H.A.1B.4 | reverse complement strand
TTTAACAATTGACAGAATCAATAACGGTTAACAGTTTAGGTTGACGCTTATATCCCCTGAGCTAAAGACTCAGGGGTTTTACGCTTCGTAATATAAAAAGGCAAACCTGAAAAGGCAAACAGGATTATTGGAAAACTGAAAAAGGCAAACAGGATGTTGGAAAACTGAAAAATTAAAAAACTGAAAAATTAAAAAACTGAAAAATTAAAAAAACTGAATAATCAACAAATCGGAGCCGAAAAAAATGGTACAGAATCTCAGGAAAAACTTTCTTAACGCGCTTCAGGGCAAGCCAGTTGACAGAACCCCCGTTTGCTCCGTGACCCAGACCGGGACCGTGGAACTTATGGACCTGACCGGCGCCGCCTGGCCAGCCGCCCATTCCGACCCGGAAAAGATGGCAGCCCTTGCCCTTGCAGGCCACGAAATTGCGGGCCTTGAAGCTGTCCGCTACCCCTACTGCCTGACCGTGCTTGCCGAAACCATGGGCTGCAATGTGCGGATGGGTACAAAAGATATCCAACCCTCGGTCCTGTCCCACCCCTTTTCCGAAGGCCCGGATAAACTGAAAGTTCCTGAAGCCCTGCTCGAAAAGGGAAGAATCCCCACCGTCCTCAAAGCAACGGAAATCCTTGCAGCCCGGACCGGAGGAGAAAACGGGAAGGAAGAAGTCCCTCTCATCGCAGGTATGGAAGGCCCCCTTACTGTTTTTACCCACCTTGCGGAAGTTAAAAACTACCTGATCTGGACCATCAGAAAACCCGAATACGTCAATGCCTTCATGGAAACCTGCACCGAAATCTGCATAGAATACGCAAACGCCCTCTTTGACCACGGCGCAGATGCCCTCTGCATGCCCGACGGCGGGATAGTCGGTTCAAGGATGATGCCCCCCTCGGTCCTTGAAGATTCGGTCAAACCCTTCTATAAACGCCTCTGCAAAAAAGTAAAAGGCCCCGTAATCCTGCACATCTGCGGCGATGTAGGAGATTCCCTGAAAACCCTTTCAGAATGCGGCTTTGAAGCTATCAGCATCGAAGAAAAAGCCAGCATAAAAGCTGCAAAAGAAGCCATTGGTGGCAGGGCAAGGTTAATCGGAAACGTCTCCCCCTCAAGGACCCTGCTCTTCGGGACACCTGCTGACGTGAAAGCAGAAGCAAAACAATGTATCTCAGCCGGCGTGGACATCCTTGCCCCTGGCTGCGGGATCGCCCCGAGGACTCCGCTTGCAAATATAAGGGCACTGGTGGAAGCGAGGGACGAGTGGTATGAGGAGAAGGATTGAAAAAAAGTATGAGAGGCAGGTAAAAAGTAAGGGAAGAATAGTGAGCTGAGATCAAAAGGACTAACTTATAAGATTTATGACCAGTAAAACGGTATTAGCTATACAAAACCGCTTTTGTCACGCCCGAATTGCGCCTCGGGAGTACGCGTCCTTTTCGCTACGCTCAAGAGGACTGAATTACACAGATTTCTGGCCAGTACAACTTAATTAGCTGTTTAAAGTCGTTTTTGTCACGCTCGACGCAGGAGAGCGGCCTTTCCCGTAAAAATAGAAAGAAGCAATTTCACTATCCACAAATCCGGCAAGGAACGACCTATTTCAAGGGTGCTGGGTTCAGGGTCTATGCTGGCAGGGGAAAGGGGGTACTCGTCTTCGGAGTCGGAAATGCCGTCCCGGTTGGTATCTGCGTATAGAGGGTTCGTTCCGAGTTCATATTCTTCAAAGTCAGAAAGAAAGTCGCCGTCACTATCTGCTTTTGTCGAGTCGCTTAATAGTTGAAAGTATTTTTTGCCGTCACAATTGGCGAGTTTACCGGCTTCTTCCCCGTCAAGCAGCCCGTCCCCATCAGTATCCGAATTATTGGGGTCGGTGTAGTACCAGTTGCCAAAGCCGTCCCTGAAACCGGTGGTTTCGGTGATGTCGGGAATGCCATCCTCATCTGTATCTGTTGGCTCGATTTCTTCTGAGATCGTCCGGAAGACTTCGGGAAGGTCTTCGGCAGTTGAGACAGAGAAATACTGGCCGCCGGTGGCTGTGGCTATACTGGTAAGCAGAGTGGTGTCTACATTGCTGCCGAGGCCGACGGTGTAGACGGTAATATTATTGTTTATTGCCTGCTGGGTGTAGGTATTGCTGTAGGTGCCCTACTTATCTGGTGGGTAAATGAATAAAAAAGAGATTACAGATTCGACTTCGATTGAAATCGAGTCTGGTTGTTCAAATCTGGAATATAATAGAATTTTTGTTAGTAAACCAGAATCCGGGATTGAGGAGAATCTGATTCAACCAACGATTATCCTAAGATTTAGTTTTGAGTGCTTCTCTTTACGTATGATTCATAGGCCTCCCATGCATCATCAAGAGCCTGTTTAAAACTAATTACATCCGATTTATCTTCTATCTTTGGACCCAACGACTCTATGAACAATTCAGATAATCTGATTATTTCCAAAACCAATTCTTCTGTTTTGATGGGAGTTCCGTCTTCATGGTTGGGATAGCGCTTATTTATCTCTTCAATTCTAATTGACTTCCCTGTACCCACATCAAATACCGACCCCATACCTCCAATAAAGTACTTGAAATAAGTGAAATCATCCTTTGGGGCAAACAAAAATATTTCTTGACTATCGATAAGTTCAACTTCACACCTCTCACCAAAACACAACTTTGGAACCGAATGCAACCATCCTTTTAGGTTGAAAAAAACAAAATCTCCCCTAAATCCATCATCATTCGGATCGTCCATTCTTTTTGTTAAAATTAGGCCATTTATTGTGATAGATAATCCACCTTCTATATCCCATCCACTCTCAAAAGAATCAGAGTCTGAATTATCTATACAAAAATTAATTTTGATGTCTGACATCAATCCACCACTCTAATCACATTTATCCCAGATGTTGGGTAAGAAGTAATAAACAATCCGTCCTTATTTACTATTGTTCTAATTTCAGTTATTCCAAACTCTTGCGGATTCCAAGTAAAAATAAATACATCATCTTTCACTTCACGTGTTCCATATTGCATACTTTCTTTAATCATTTTTTCAACATCTTGGACATCCATTACTTTAGGCGTTGTTATCCCAGGTCTGACTTCATGACCAGTAGGGAAGAAATCAGTAGGTTTATTAGGTTTCCCTTTTATGACGCCTGTAACATGGCGATCAATAACATGTTTCTGCCGTTTTAATGTTACAGATACTAAATCATCGCCTATTCTATAGGCTATGTGAAGTTCAGCTAAATCCACATCCTTCTTAACCAATTGCGTTATTTCATCATCATTCAATCCTTTTGCTCTCAAGCCATCGACAATTACATCACCATAAGTTTTTCTTACAATGTCTATTGATTCATCGACATGCTTCACAACAAAACCAGCAACAGCAAAGATCATGTGAGGGTGTTTTGTCACAAACTTACCGATCGTTGAAGTCACTTTTGCTGAATCACCATATCCAGGTATCAGAGACAGTGCATTCAACAATGTACCAAGACCGTCACCATGGGCTATGGAAGAAGCTATATCCCTAACATCTCCAACGGCAATAAAACCACTAAGCATCCAGCCTGCCATGTAGTATAAACTATCATGGTCGTCACCACCCCATTCTCCAAGAACCGCACCCAGAGCAACCTCGCGGCCGATTTCAAGGTAACTGTAGCGTATATCATAGATCAGCGGGTCGTGATCAGCATCATAGTATTCAACATAGTCGTTATAGTCATCACCGTCTGTATCCGCCAATAATGGATCAGTCCCAATGCCAAATTCATCCCCATCAAACAGTCCATCACCATCGGTGTCTGAAATCAAAGGCTCAATACCATATTCGTTTTCATTAAGGTCGTCGACCCCGTCGCCGTCACTATCTGCTTTTGTCGGATCGCTGAATAGTTGGAAGTATTGTTTGCCGTCATAATCGACGAGTTCGCCGGCTTCTTCCCCGTCAAGCAGCCCGTCCCCATCAGTATCCGAATTATTGGGGTCGGTGTAGTACCAGTTGCCAAAGCCGTCCCTGAAACCGGTGGTTTCGGTGATGTCGGGAATGCCATCATCATCTGTATCTGTTGGTTCGATTTCTTCTGAGATCGTACGGAAGACGTCAGGCAGGTCTTCGGCAGTCGAAACGGAGAAATACTGCCCGCCTGTGGCCGTTGCAATACCTGTGAGCAGAGCGGTGTCCACATCGCTACCAAGGCCGACGGTGTAGACGGTAATATTATTGTTTATTGCCTGCTGGGTATAGGTATTGCTGTAGGTGCCCTGACCGTCGGTAAGCAGGATTACCATCCAGGCGTGTTCGGAATCCCCGGAATTGATAAGGTGGCTGTTTGCGGTGCTCATGCCGGCGCCAATATTTGTTCCGCCGGAGGTAGCGGCACAGGAAAGCACAGTAATTACTTTTCCGGCTAGAAAAACCAAAAACATCTGCTATGGGGCTGCAGCAAACAAAATGTGCTTCCGAAATACCTTATCTAACCATTATAAAACGTAATCTTGAGGCACTTGTTCCGAGAGTTTGATCAAGTTATTCAGGAAAAAGGAGTTGAATTGAGTCAAAGTCTTCATTTCTATTTTAATTAGGTAATTTGAAGCAAAGTCTTTTTTTATTTAGATTTTGAGAAGACCGCCCGAATCCGGGCGGTGAGAGGGCCGGCACCTGAAAGCAGTTTGAAATGAAGGGGACACCGGCATCGAAAGAAAATCCAAAAATGTTATTAAGGAGACAAATACGTAGAAAACAAAATAAGAAATCACTTAATAAAGAATTTATTGATCTGTTGCTTCTTTAATTACCCCATCAATTCCGTATCCTCATGCGAATACGCCGGCGCACAGCAGCAGAGAATTTTCAGCTCTTTTTCACCGGGATTTCGGACCCTGTGCGGAGTTCCAGGCGAAATACAGATGGAGTCTCCTTTTCTGACCTCGAATTCTTCAGAGCCGAGAGTCATTATCCCGCTGCCTTCGGTGATGTGATAGATTTCTTCGATTACCCTGTGTTTGTGAAGGAGCGTTTTCCCTCCGGCAGGCACGATGGCTTCGGCAAGGCTCTGGTTTGAGTTACCGTAGACTGAGGGATGCATGAGTTCGCGGATTATTGAGCCATCTTTTGTAATGTAGGGCTTGACTTTGCTGTATTCGGTTTTTATCTGCATTCAGAACTACTGAAACTGCCAACTATATAACTATTTTTATTTTAAAGAGATGGGAGTACTTCGTCTTCCTGCAAAAATTCTGAAAAAAGCGTGGGGCAGTCCGGGATCTTTTCAGCATCTATCATAATCAGATTAAGGTAGAAAGGACCTCCGCCTTTAATGTCTACAGGAGCAAGGTCGACGAATTCCAGGATGTCAACCGGATATTCGAGATAAGAGATCTCAAGCTCAGGATGGTTCAAATTTTCTTTGCAGGGGAGACCCACAGCATAGATTTTGGAATCTAAAAGGTCTTCAGCTCCTGCATCCAGAATAAACGCAAAAAAGAAATACAACCCATGGGGCAGATCAATCATGTACCTGGTGTCTGCATCAAGCTCGGATAATAAAAGGTTCTGTGTCTTTTTCCTGTACACCATCAAAAGCAGCACTTTATCTTTGGAAAGGAGTTCCTGAACCGTATCTGGCAGGAAAAGGCTCCCAAAGACAAACTCGTACTCTTCATAAATCGAAGCCGTAAAATCGTTTCTGACAAACAACAGGCCGTCCTGGTCCGAAAGCGAATAACTCATATTGCCCTGAAGATCAATTATCGGATATTTCCCTGAAGAAGTATCCTTCCAGAAACGGTCAAGAGCTTTGTCCTCTATTCGGGACAACAGGTGTATACATTTTCCAACAGCAATACATTCCAATAGTAACCCCTCCCACTGATTCCGCGGCTCATATTCAGCCCGATTTTTCCTATAAAAACCCCCCTTTGTAGAATCAAAGGTCACATGATATTAAGTTCAATAAATTATAAGAACGGCATAATATAAATGACTGGACATAAAAACAGGTCAAATAATTAAGAATTCAAGATCGAATTCAAGATAGAAATCCAAAAAACAAATACAGATCGAAATCCAAAAAACAAATACAGATAGAATTCAAGATAGAAATACAGAAAAGAAGTCAGTAAAAATCATAGAAAAAAAGAAAGAACCTTGAATTTCAAGGTAGATGAGGAAAACTAGATTTTACTCGATTGTTTCTATTTTCTCTTTCTTGACAAAGGGCTTACTGATTTTCGCTGGCATCCATTCAGGCCTGTTTTTTGGGGCTGCGACAGTTTGCTTCCATGCTTTGAAAACATGAACTTTCTTTGTCCCGCGTTCCCTGAGTCGGATAATATCTGGTTTTGATTTGGTTCCGGTGCCCCTGTTTGCAGCTTTAAGGGCAGCTTGTCGAGGCTGTTTTCCAGAGAAAACTCCGTGCTCATTGCCTTCTACATCCCGTAAAACAAAATTTCTTGTGTCAGACATAAGGAATATCTCCTAAAATATGTTATAAGAGAATGATAAAAGTGAAGGTATATATAATTTTCTTAAGATGTTGTCAAGGGTTATTGATTTAGAATAAATTTACCTCAATTCAGGAATTGTGTATACACCTGATTTGAAATTAATTCTCCCTGGGAAAACAATATCTATAGCTAGATTTACGGAAGTTAAATAAGCAAATCTCAACGAGATGGCTTTCTTTAATTACAGATTAAAAATTTTATAAATTTATTTGACCCTTTCAGCCCTTTTTTTGAGGGCATTGTTCATATCCCCAAAGCTGCGTACCGTACCCTTCTCTATAGACCATGAAGTGCTGATAATAGGAATTGCAATGCCATTGAATATCTCTTTCTGGATAAAGCGTACCTTGCGACCTGAAATTTCTTCAAGGATGAGACTGTGCTCCCCATCGAGCAGCCCGGGGAAAAAGAAACTTCCTTTCCATGTAAGCTCTTTTCTTGGCTCAAGGCGAATTATCCTCGGGTGAAGGGTCACGCCTTTTTTTTCCCAATCCGGCTTCATATGGACTTTAATTTTGCTCCCGACCTTTGCCTCCCCGCTGATTTCCTTTATGTATGGGTTCCAGTTGGGGTAGGCTGCAAAATCCATAAGGATCTGCCAGATGCGGTCCGCAGAAGCAAAGATTTCAATTTCTGTGCTGATTTCTTTTTTGAACCCGATGGTTGCAACTCCTCTTTCGCTTTTCCTGTTTTTTCTTAGTCTATCGAAGGCAAACTTATTAACCCTGTTTATTTAGACCGGAAGCAGGGAAGATAAAATCGAAAAAAGAAGGTACAGGCTATAAGTTCAAGCCCTTCCGAAGATTTTTTTCTTCAATTTTCGCTTTACGCTTCCCGCCATCTGTTTCAGGATAATTGGAGTGGGCGTGTTTTTTCCTGCAGGGGCAACTTTACCTTTTCTTATTGCTTTCAACACGGCTTCAACTGTGTTTTCAGAAGCATCGATTTCAGTATATGCCTGCCCTACCATTTCAGGAATATGGGAATCACTTCCTGCAACTTCGGGTATTCCGAGTCTTTTTGCCTCAGCCAGAGCTTTCCTGTTGGCTCCGTTGAAAAGGCAGCGAGAATTGAAGACCTCAACTGCATCAATATCAAGCCCTTCAAAACTTCCAATTCCGTGGGAACTGCTCTTGAAAGGGTGGGGGATGATAACCGTACCTCCAAGTTTTCGAGCCCTGCGGATCGTTTCTTCCGGACTTAACAGAGGCTCTATATTCTCTCTGATTCCCAGAACCAGGATATGTCCTTTTGAAGAACTCACCTCCACGCCGGGAATAACTGTGATTTCAAGACCAAGCTCCAGGGCTTTATTCGCACAGGCAAGCCCACCTTCAACCGTATCATGGTCACATATGGCAAATCCGTCAAGTCCCCTTTTGCGGGCAACCTCAAGGATATCTTCATGGCTTGACTCGCTATCTTTTGAATGCTCGGAATGTACGTGAAGATCGAATTTCATGCTAATATAAAAATGAGCGATGAAGTTATATAAATTTTGAAACGGAGACGAAGAAAGAGAAAAAGAAAGATAGCAGGCACCTGACGAATTGGAATTCAGAAAATGGAAGAAAAGAATTAAGGAAAGTAAAATCAAAAAGCAGGGCTCTGTGAATTTAATTCGGAAAAGAAAATCCGGAGAACTGAATCACGAGAACTGAATCACGAGAACTGAATCACAAGAACTGAATCAGGATAAACAAACCGAAAAAAAAATGAAAAGAGGAATAGCGAACGGGCAAGTGTATATAAAAAATCTGGTGTAGGGGTAGTTTAGGATATTAGGAGGGTCTGATGTATTCAGTAGACACCCGTTCGCAAATAAACAAACAACTTTCGAGTATAAATGTCTTTCGTATACACACGAACAATATTCGGGTTATGAAAAAAAAATATCGGAAAAGAAAAACATTGGTAAATGTACGGACAATATACCAATGGTTATTATATAAATGGAAAAGCTTTTTATTCTTCAATGCCGCTTGAAAAAGCACCATAAACGGTATTCAACGTTGTTCATCCAGAGTCTGTTCCAGAGATTTGATCCTGTTGATTACCTCTGTTCTGGCTTCATAATCCACTGAAATCCGCTCCCCGTACTCAACCCTGTGTACAATACCCTCTTCGTACAGCCAGGAGAGAATTGACATCCCTTTTTCCGAGTTCGGAAGGGAAAAGGAGTAGAAAAACCAGGCAGGAAGGTGTTTGATTATCTCGGCTTTTAACTCCTGCATGCCAACCTGTTCTTTTGCGGAAACGAACACAGGATTGGGAGCCATATAGCCTATTTCTTCCATAACAGCTTCAAGTTCGGATGCTTCAAGTAAATCGGTCTTGTTGAGCACTGTAATCACCGGAACTCCCTGGATGCTGTCCCAGAGAGTATCGTGAGCTGTGGAAAGCTTCTGCAGGATTACCTCAGGTTTTTCGCTTACATCAACTACCAGCAGGATAAGGTCGGAAAGAAAGATCTCATCGAGGGTAGATTTGAAGGCATCAACCAGCCAGTGCGGGAGCTCCTCTATGAACCCTACGGTATCTGTCAAAAGAGCCTTTCTTCCGCCCAGGTCAAGTGCCCGGGTAGTCGGCACAAGGGTTGTAAAGAGCATATTCTGTGCTTCAACGCTTTCATCAACAATGGCATTGAAGAGAGTGCTTTTTCCGGCATTTGTATAACCTGCAAGGGAGACCAGGGAAAAACCCTTCCTGTGCCGAAACGCCCGCAGAGACTCATCATCTTTTTCTGCAGACTCAAGTTCATTTTCAATCTTTGTTATCCTTTTCTTCAGGTCCTGTTCATAAGCGTCTTCATAGTCCCCAAGCCCCATGAAACCTGCCCTTTCCTCCTTTTTCAGAAGGGAAACAATAGCCCTTGCCCTCGGAACCTCATACCTCAGCCTCGCAAGTTCAACCTGCATCTTGGACCTGCGTGTGGTAGCTCTTTTTGCAAAGATCTCAAGGATAAGCTGGAACTTGTCTATTACCTGACACCCACAGGTTTCCGAGATATTGAAAAGCTGAATTGTAGAGAGCCTGTTATAAAAGATGACCTTTCCAGCCCTCTTAATTCTAACAAGTTCGGCAAGATCCTCTATCTTTCCTCTCCCCAGCTGGTACTTGGAATCCGGAAACCTCGTCTGCGTAAGTTCCCCAACAGGAACATAGCCTGCAGCCCTTGCAAGCTCCCTGAGTTCCTCAAAGAGATATTCGCTGCGTTCAGGGTCAGCACGCGGATTGGTTCTTTTTACGAGAATTACCCTGTTTTCGGTTTCTATATTTTGTTCTGCTGGAATTTTCACGCCTCAATGTTAAGTTCTTTAAGAAGTAAATTTCGAGCGCTCAAAGAGATATGGTGAGCAAGTTCGATAGCCCTTCTCTCAGCTATGGACTCCTGGTACTTAAATGCCCTTGAAAACATACTTTCCGGCACCCACGGGGGCTGATTATACATATCCCCTTTTTCTGTCACAATTGTCCCCTCAAAGGAAAGCTGGTTAGCCGTATCCTCAATCAGCTGCACGACATCAAGCAAGCCGGGTGCTCTTTTAAGCCAGAATGGAAGGATCTTCACCTGCTTAACTTTTTCGATATGGTCAGCAGAAACAGTAAGGGCTGCTGCCGCACAGACCATGTAGTAGCCGCCTTTAATCCTGTGCCTGCCCGAAATGTCCACTGCAATAATATCCCACATTTATGTTTCACCCTCCTTCCGGGATGAAAACCCGATTTTCACGAACCCTTAAGAGAAGGGCGAATGTTTTACTCAGGTCTAATTTACTCGGGTCTAATCTACTCAGGTCAATAATCTTTACTCAAGTCTGCCCGAAGAAACCTGAGATAAAATATAATTTTGATACAAAATCTCATTTTGATACAAAATCTCATTTTGATACAGAATCACATTTTGACTCTGCCAATATCCAGGTACTCGACTCCTTCCCCTTTCTCTACTGCAAAGAGCATTCGCTTGCGCACACTGTTTGCAAGCCGGACAGCCCCGGACATAACCGGAAGCCTGAACTCGTAATCTGCAGGGATAGCATTCACAAGATACTCGGAATGGGGAATTTTTTCTATGAACTCGACTTTCCTGTAGACCCTGAAATGGGTCCCGAACTTAAAACCTGTCTTGACCACGTGCCCTGAGTCCCGCAGAGCCTTATATGCGAGGTATTTCCGCAGGAAAGAACCTTCGATTTCCGAGGCTTTTTCAACAAACTCTTCGAATGAAAAGACCTTTCCTTTCCTGTCCCTTACAACTATGATCCCTCTGGAAAAGAGGTAGAGGGACTCGACAAGGGAGAGCTGCAGCCTTTCAGAGTCAAGCATTTTCCCGTAGAAACCTCTGGTATAAAGAGCCCCGGAAGCCTCAGCGTCCCAGGCTATTACCCTGTCTTCAAGGAAAGTTGTATCGGTTTTGACGGCAGGGAAGGGTTCAGGCATCTCCCCTTCAGGGGCAGCGGTTTTAATCTCATAGAAAGTGAGGTCACTTTCTTCATCCACCACAGCCAGTATAAACTGCTTATGCACGTTTTCTGCCGAGACGACCGAATCCTGCAAAAGCTTTACAGAAAGAAGCTGCCTTTCCGACAGGACATGGACAAAAATTCTTGCCGCACTTTTTCCGGGATGGCTGCCTCTGGGGTATACCCTGAAGTCCACAGCTGAAGGCTGGACATAATACCCCCGCTCTTTGAGGTCTTTATAAACGATATACTTCAGCTCGAAATTCGGCTGCCTCAGAGAAGCCTGCTCGAAAAAGGCCCTGAAATCAAGCAGTTTTCCTTCAAGCTCAATCTCGAGTTTTCCTCTAAACTGAAGGTATGCGGCTTCCACAAGTGAGAGTTCAAGCCCGTCCCCCCTGGGACGCCCGAAATAACCTGTTTTGTAAAGTTCGGCCACCGCGTCCTTTCCGGCAAGGACCCGGTCCCCTTTAAGTTGTGTTTTCAATAGTTTCACCTGAAAAGAAAATAGAATGAAAATAAGTTTTATAAGAATCTTTTATGTAACAATCTGACTTGTAACAGTCTGACTTGTAACAATCTGACTTGTAACAGTCTGATTTGTAACAGTCTGATTTGTAACAGTCTGGATTATTATGGCTTTTAATAATCCAGCCTGTAATTCCTGGTGTGTAATAATCTGGCTTAATATAATATTGTTTTTTCTACCTGCAAAGGCAAGTGGCTCACAACCTGCAGCATGAATATATAACTTAGAATAATGCCTTTCGGTTGAAAACCCAGATCAAAACTGCATTTATATGTTTATCGGGAAGCCCTGGAAGCCCTGAATTTACGGGCAGCTTCAACAAATGAACTTGCAAGTTCCCTGTATGAGACTCCGTGCAGGTGGGCGTAAGAACCGAGGGTATTGCCGACAATAAGCCCATCCTGATCCCCTTTTATTCCAGTGCCCCTTGAGAGGGTTATTGCAAATTCCGCATCATCAGGGATTTCCCGGATTTCGGAGTGGTGGAACTCATGCCCCTTGAAGCTGTTGCCTTCTTTTCCTAGAAGGCAGTCCCTATCAAGAGTCCCGATATTGTAACTGACAACCCTTGTCTGCCCCATAATTGTGTGGCCGGGAAGAGCACCGACCATTGAATAGGTGGACTCGGGCATTGAAGCATCGTGGTATGTGCCTTTTCCGGGGACTCCGGTACTGATTTTTTCCGTAAGGTACATGAGCCCCCCGCACTCGGCGTATATGGGCATACCTGCAGC
Organism: Methanosarcina sp. 2.H.A.1B.4; assembly: GCF_000979385.1. NCBI lineage: Archaea > Methanobacteriati > Methanobacteriota > Methanomicrobia > Methanosarcinales > Methanosarcinaceae > Methanosarcina > Methanosarcina sp. 2.H.A.1B.4. The sequence continues at coordinate 82,745 of NZ_JJOV01000033.1, read as the reverse complement.
AGAAGCTTCTTTGATGCTTCTTCGCATGGACTCGTTGGCTTCGAGTTCGGCTGCAAAAAGTTCAGGGTAGCCGCCTCCTATGTAGAGCCCGTCAACCTCAGGAAGCCCGGGATCTTTTACCGGGCTGAAGTAAACAATCTCCGCCCCGGCAAGTTCCAGCAGGTCGATATTATCATGGTAGTAAAAGTTGAAAGCCTCATCAAGGGCAATACCTATCCTCGGTCCGGGAGATCCTGCACCGGCAACAGGGGAAAAAATGCTATTTTCGGAACTTTTCAGGGGTTTTGCACTCCCTGCGATTTCCAGGAAGCGGTCCACATCAATTCCTTTAGTAATAATCTCTTCAATGCCCCGAAGCCTGTCCTCAAACCCTCCATCGCCAAGCCTCCGCCTGCCTTCAAGCGCAGGCATGAGCCCGAGGTGGCGCATGGAAATCTGCATGGCCGGGTCCCTTGGAATAATTCCTATAACCGGCACGCCAGTATAGTATTCTATTGCCTCTTTTGCCTTTTCTGCGTGGCGGCGGCCCCCTATATTATTAAGGACAACGCCTGCGATTTCCACATCAGGGTCGAAATTCTTATAGCCGCTTATAAGGGCTGCACTGGAACGGGTAATGCTGCGGGCATTGATTACAAAAACCACAGGGCATTTAAGGATCTTTGCGATCTGGGCGGTACTCCCCAGGTCGCTCAAGCTTTCAAAGCCCTCGTAAAGCCCCCGGACGCCTTCGATAATTGCAATATCAGCTCCGTCCCCGGTTTCACAGGCATGGGAGTAGACGTCAAGAATCCCGTCTTCGTCCATCAGGTACCCGTCAAGGTTCCGGCAGAACCTTCCCGTGATTTCGGTATGGTAACTGGGGTCGATATAGTCAAGAGCGACCTTGAAGGACTGAACTTTATACCCTCTTGAAACAAGGGCAGCCATAAGGCCCATGGAAATTGTGGTCTTACCTGAAGAGGAACGGTCTGCAGAAATAAGGACCCTGGGAATGCTCCCTGCCTCTATTCCGGATTGTTTGCTGTAGGACATGCTTTCAATAACCCCTGAGTTCGGTATATCCATTTATTGCGGCACAGGTAAGTTTTTGCAGTTCACTGGGTCATTTCCCTTAGCCGCTCATCGCTCAGGTGGGCTGCCAGAACCTTCTTTTCGTTATTCAGGATTGCTTTTCCAAGCTGGCGGTAGATTTCAGCAATGTCGGAGTCAGGAGCTTTCTCCATAACAGAGTAGCCTTCCCTTTCACAAACCTGGACTACATCCCGCTTGGGGATAAAAGCCATAAGCTGACTGCCGATTTCCTCAGAAAACTTCCTGACGATTTCCTCTTCCCGGATAGCGTTTCTGGAATTGCATATAATCCCGCTAAGCGGCATTCCGATCTTGGAAAGCCCTTTGCAGATATTGTTTGCTGCATAGAGGGGCATATATTCTCCCGAGGTCAGGACGTATGCCTCGTTTACATAGCCCTTCCGGACAGGGGCAACAAATCCGCCGCAGACAATGTCTCCCGGAACATCGTAGATTATAAGGTCCTGTTCTTTAAGGAGGTCTTCTGAAATGCTTTTCAGTTTCTGGATTGCAACTATTATCCCGCGCCCTGCACAGCCTATACCGGGCTCAGGGCCTCCTGCTTCTATACATTTGACGCCTGCATACCCTTCAAAGACCACATCATTTTCGTTTACATCCACACCTTCGCGGAGGAGGTCAAGGATAGTTGGGATTCTCCTGCCTCCAAGAAGGGTTATGGATGAATCGCTTTTGGGGTCGCAGCCTATGATCATGACTTTCTTCCCTGCTTCCGCACAGGCAGCTGCAACGTTTGAGGCTGTGCTCGACTTACCTATGCCGCCTTTTCCGTAAATTGCAATAATCTTTTGTTTTTTCAAAGGATCTTCCTCCCGTTATTTTACTTCATCCTGCCTTTTATCCTGACTCTTTTCGGTTCAGGCTTCCTTTGCAACTTCCTTTGCAACTTCCCTTAATGTGGCTCCGAACTCGGATTCCACGATTTCGCTGACTCCGAGGGTCTTTGGGTGGAGGTCGATCTCAACCATAACATGCTCATGCCCCATCTCTTTTAAGGGCAGGACCTGCCTCGGGCCGTTCGTAACCGAGATCAATTCCATGTGCTGCAGGTTTTCCATAGGGATTGCATGAGGAACGCCTGTGATAACTGCAAAATCGTAATCACTGTATTTTGTCTTAATTAGTTCACTGACCTTTTCCCCCGCAATCGGGTACTCATCCATGCCGCCGATGATTTCGTGAATCTCAACCCCATGGGCTTTGAAGTCCCGCATAATGTATTCAGCATGCTGCCTGACCCGCGGAAGCCCGAGTTCCGGGTCGATATTTGCCATATTGACCAGGTTTTCCTTTTTCCCGAGCGCATCTGCAACCTCATTGACCGCAAGGGTGATGTCTGCAAACATGTAGCCAGTTTCTTTTTTGGCGTTCATTATGACGAGGCCTTTCTTGCCTTCCTTGAGGAGTTCAATAACCCGCCTTGCAACCTTATATTTGAGGTCTCCCCTGGAGGGGGCAAGGTATTCCCTGCTCGCAGCCCCGAACCTCTTTTCAACCTCTGTGGCTTTTATGAGGAGGTGCTCCTGGCGCTCGAACTCTTTATGGTCAATTATCCCGGCATCGAGTGCAGACTCAAGGGCAAAGATCACGCCTTTTGTATTGTTGTGATAGCCTGCGTGCACTTCGACTTCAATAACAGGGATATCCGGGTTTGCCTCGAGTACGGCTTCGTGCATTTCCTCCCCTATGATCATGCTGGCACAGGTGCCGACTACGCCCAGGACTTTCGGGTTGAAGAGTTCGATGGACTTGTTGATGAGCTGTACAAGCCGGTCATGCCCTCCGAAAACAAAGCCGTTCTCGTCAAGCCCTGTAGTGACTACATGGATACCGTCTTCTTCGAGCAGTCTCGCGTGCTTGAATGAGCAGCCAGGGGGTCCGTGCAGGATTGCAACATCGACGTTTAAGTCCCTGAGGGTATAAAGAGCCGCAACGATTGAACTCGGGCGGGGATGAATGATTGAAATCTCTTTTGCAGTCATGACAAATCCTCTTATTCTGATTATACGAATGTTTATATGGGTTTCACCCGGGAGATTCCGGAATCCCGCAGGACTGTGAACCCCGCCTGGACGGGAAGAAGGTATCCGGAAGCATGATCAGTTGAAAGTTAAACAAGCAATGGAAACGAATACAGATTGGAAGACCCTGTATAAAATTGTATCATAAAATTCCTGCGAAAAGCCCGCAGCCTGACCCGGAATTCCTGCCAATTTTCCAGGCCCGGCCGGAGAATTTTCAAAGGGACAACTTACATGAAAGATTACCCGGAGGGATAGCGCTCAGCGGAAACATTTCACTGAGGAAAGAATTATATCTTCTGTTCCTGCAAGTTCCGAAGCTTTCAATAGCCCTTCCGGAAGGCTGCCTGCATAAGAGGCATTTTTAGCAGCTACTGCTGTCATTCTCTCTCCAACGAGTATAATGTGCCTGCACTTTGCACCGAATTTATCTACAAACCCCTGCACTGAGACAGGAGGCAGCCCTTCACAGACCTGAGAAGCTTCTTCTCCGAGTACAAGGATTATACTTCCCTTTTTTTCGTCCTTTTTCTTCAGGAGAGCGTACTCAAGGGCTTTTTCTGCAGAAAGGATGTCCATTCCGGAGTTGGAGTTGTCAACCAGGGCAACCCCATTAAGCTCCTTTTCCTGCATTCTGCCTGAAAGCCCCCTGAACTCCTCAAGCACGGAAACAACAGCTTTTTGCTCAACCCCAAGTTCGAGAGCGGCTGCAGAGGCTGCAACAAAGGCTGTCCTGTATGCCGAACTGTTATATCCGGGGCGCAGGGCAGCTGAAAAAAGTTCATCCCCTCTGCGGAGAAAATACAGGGTAGAGCCTGAAGCTCCGGGAGTGGTTGACGGTTCTGAGGGAGTTGACGGTTCCCGAGCAGCGGATAACTCCGGAGTAATGGATGATTTTTGAGTAGCTGACGAGTCTTGAGCAGCTGACGAGTCTTGAGCAGCTGACGAGTCTTGAGCAGCTGATAATTTTGCAGTCCCGGCTTCAGTTTCCAGAACAAAATCCGGAACTTCAGACATCTTCACATGGGACTCTGCATAAAATGGGTCCTTAAAGGTGAGAACCTTTGCCCAGCTCCCTTTTGCAGTTTCAAGGGCTTTTTCTGCCCCGGCATTGAGAAGAAGGGTGCTTCCGGGTTTTGCGTTAAGGATAAGCTGGAGCTTTGCATCGCTTGCAAGGGAGGTATTGTTCGCAATCCCATAATCAGGGGAAAGGGTTGTCAGGATCCCGAGGTCCGCGGTACCCGTACCTCCGATAGAGATTTCAAAGATGAAAAATTCCGGCCTGATTCCTGCCTTAAGGCTTTTTTCAATGGCTGTCAGGATACTTCCCGGAGTAATGCTCAGGCCCCTGTGAATAAGGAAAGGGACACCCTCTTTCCAGGCTTCAAGCCCGCGCGAGGTATGGAGCACGACTTCGAACCTGCGGGAGAGCATGTCAGCGAGCAGGGACGCAGTGCTTGTCTTTGCTTTTACGCCTGTTATCTCAACTATTCTTATATCCGAAAGCTCCGGGTCGTCCTGCAGGATTTTCCCTATGGCTTCGTGGTGTGAGAGAACTGTTTTTCCTTCGGACCTGGCTTTTGAAAGCATGGGATAAGCCGGGTCCAGATGCACAGGTGCTACCAGCAGATCGAATTCGGATAAGGGGAGAGGAGTTTTTGAACAGCGGATGCCGTACTTTTCCTCAAGCTCCCCAAGCAGCACCTGATCCACGGTCCCGTAAACGTCTACTCCGGATACATCATTTCCCAGAGCTGCGAGTTTTATTGCGATTGGAATGCCGCCGTGTGTCAGGTCGAGCACGGCGAGCTTCTTCCGGAACAGGTCCATAATAAAAACCGGACCCAGATGTTCAAATCTACAGGGATTCCTGCACCCTTTTAAAGACGAGGTCGGCGATCAGTGTGTCGGCTCCGAGGGGTTTTGCGTAGCAAAGAGGAACTGCTTTTCCATCGATTTCAATGGTTCCGCAGCCGTTTTCGTCCAGATTCAGGATTTTAGGGATATCCTTTGTGATGTGGACGCCTGAAGCCAGGAAAACAGGTACTGCTGAAATCTTTGTTACTCCTGTACCTGAAAAGCCTGCAATTGCTTCTTCCAGAGTTGGCTCACTGTTTTCCATAAAGCCGGCTCTAACAACAACATCAGAATACTTCTGTGCAATGTAATCTGCGATCTGGCTGACTACTTCTTTATTGTAAGGCAATTTGCTCCCGTGGCCGATGGCCAGGATTCCGATTTTTTCTGTCATTTTTAAGACCTCATTTTAAGTTTAAGCTTAACAATATTATCAGAATTTGTTTAACACAATTAGTTTAATTTGTAACATCACAGAGTTTAACATAGTTAGAATTTATATGATATAACCTTTTTGAAAAAGGGACAACGGGAGAAAGTTTTGAGAGAAGCGGAGAAAGAAAGTTTTGAGAGAAGCAGAGAAAGAAAGTTTTGAGAGAGGAAGCGGGAGAAAGAAACTGAGGATAAGGATAAAAATGCGTAAAGCCAGCAAGCCGCAGGAAGGGTATTAAAACAGGGCAAAATTTTCATTCATTTATTCATTTATTCATTTATTCATTAATTCATTTATTTATTCATTTATTTATTCATTTATTTATTCATTCACTTATTCATTAATTCCTGCTTTAGAACTCGACCAGACCGTTCGGGTAGTATATAATAGACGCTCCCTGGAAGTATACACCGCCGGGATGTCTGTACCCGTTTGACCCGCTCCAGTCGAAGTTGAGCCAGTACTGCGTTCCCTGCCCATCTTCAAGCACCCTTTCCGAGTACCAGACATTTTCGGCAGAGGGGTATCTCTCTGCGATATAATCCAGTATCCCGTAAGCTGCGTCCCTGTCATCCCCTATGTAAAGTTCGGGATAAGCATGCCCATAAGACTCATTGTATGCCGTAACTACCCTTGTATTGAACCCCATATTTTTCAAAAGGGCAGACATAACAATCGAGTAATCATCGCAGTCCCCTATATATCCGCTGTCAATAGTCTGTGAAGCCCCGAAGAAAAACTCGGCGTTTTTATCGTACCTGTACTGCCAGTTCCGGTTTACGTGATTATAAACAGCACAGGCATCTTCTATATTGTATCCTGAAGTCTTTCCTGTGATATTGAAGACCTCTTCTCCTGTCCTTTCCTCTCCTGACCCTATAGCCCTCCGGAAGTTCAGAGACAGAAGCCTGTATTCTTTTGGATAAACCGCACCTGACTTCTCTTCGGAATACGTGGGCACCTCAGGTATCCCCTGGGAGACGATACTTTCAGCGCTTTCAACACTTCCGACAAGATCAGCCTCCTTGACTTCGAGCTCTTCCTCCGGGACAGTACCCTCAGGCAGCAGTTTATTCATCCCATCGGCGACAAGACCCTCCTTAAGGTCCCAGGTATCCATACAGCCGGCTGTCAGGGAAACGAGAAAAATGAGGACAATAAATTTTAAAGCCTTCACATGGACCACAAAATCAGCTCCGGAAGTACTGTATAAGTAATATAGGTTAATAAATTTCTGTGACAGCCCCCGCGAATAAATTCACAGGCATCTATGGCCTTTCAACCAACGCTATTCTGCCCAGGAGCGAATATTATTCTGGTCTCGCCAACACCGTTCAAAGTTTCACATGTAGAACTTCCCCACATAACCTCATACTTTAAGTTCAGAGCAAAGTCTAGCTGACCTACTTGAGCCTATTATACTGATGGTAGCAAAAACTAGCCAATATAGAATAGGACTGGAAGATAAATTAAGGGTTACAGGTAACTATTATCGAGAGAGTTTACGGCTGTATCCCGCCATAAAAATGACGGAGATTAGCCTCTGGGCTCCAAAATATAATAAAGTAAATCTCTTTAAATTCTAACATTAGACTCTGGTTTCAATACATCGTTTATATTCCCCTTTTTCGTCTCAAAAATATCCCGCATTTGGGATAGTCGAGCCCCTCACAGTATTTTCCTTTAGGCTGGAATTGAGAACATGATGAACAATATTTGCATTTAGTATGTAAGATAATTGAGATTATGCCCATATACAGACCCCTCGAAACTCATAACAGAAAATGTGCCCATACATAATCAGATGGGTCCATATATATAAATCTTGCATTGTTTCCTCTTCAAACCCGGATCGGCATTATTTCACTCCCTGATGCCCTTGCATTTCCTGAAGTGATTTCGGTTATTTTAAAGTATGGCAGCCCCTGAATTGCTAGCTGGGCCATCGAGTACTCGATATCCGGAGTTGGTCCCTTAATCCTGAGAGGACTGGCTATGACGTTGAGCAGTTCCGCAAGGTTGGGGCTGTTCGACTTCCAGGTCCCGTCACTCTGTGTTTCAGCTGTAAAGATTTTCCATTCGATTTTCACGGACATTAGTATTCTCCCGTATTCTCCCCTTAAAAAATGGTTATTCTGTCGAGCCAGCTGCTCAAAAAAATAAATTATCAGTACTCGGGCCTAAGTATTTTTATATGTTTTTACCTATAACTTTATATCACCGATGTAATTCGACTTTTCCTCTTTCAAAGCCTTAAATTATTGACCGGAAAAAAACGCAGAATAATCTAAAAGGAAACTACTTACTGCTGACTCAAGGGGCTCAAATCATAAGTTTGCAAACTAAAAAAGAGATTTTTCAGCAGAGAGTTGTTTCAACCTAAATTGAGTTTATCCAACTCCTATCCGGCTCGGGAATAAGCCAAATCAGGAATAGGAGTATTTATGCTAGAGAGTGCTCTTAGCAACTCCCTTAAACAGGAAATTCCTCATGCCTTTTTGCGGCTTCACAGACGGCTCAGGAAATCCAGCACAATCCGATTAAATTCAGCAGGTTTTTCCATATTTGGCACGTGGGCGGTATCGGGCATGACAACCTTTTTTGCCCCTTTGATCTCGTTAGCAAGCAGGTCAGCAGCCCGCAGGATTTCAGGATTATCAAGAGAGCCAGCCATGAATAACGCAGGAACGGCGATATCCCCAAGCCGCCCGGTGGCCGGTGGATTGAGCGGATTAAGCGGATTGGCGTCGGCTATGACCCAGGTTCCATTCTCGACCGGAATTCGGTTCATCTCGGTTGCCCGCTGACGGACGCAAGAGTCGACCTGCTCCGGCTGACGGAAACTACCATCAACCCAGAGACGGATCTGCAGGTCACTTACGCGGTTCAGATCTCCCTGTTCGAGAGCCTGCAGCATCTCCAGAAGCTGAGATGGAGGAGCGCCCCTCATTTCAAAGCCTCCCGGAATCCCACTGACAACGATCAGCGACAGCACCATATCAGGGTGCTCGAGAGTAAAATCAATGGCTATTTCTCCCCCCATGGAGCAGCCCAATACATGTGCACGTTCAATACCGAGTTCCTGAAGCAAGCGGTACAAATCCTGACGGCGGGAAACAGGCCCTGTTGCAGGATCGGATTTTCCGAACCCGCGCATATCAAAACGAAGAACCCTGTAATGCTGTATAAAAGCGTCCCACTGCCCATCCCACATGCGGCTGTCAACAAAGCCCGCATGGATGAGCACGAGCACCTCACCCTTTCCCTCAATTTCATAGTAGAGTTTCCCGTCTCCGGGGTCAGCGTATCCGGTAGTCATGTTCTCTTGTGCTCCTTCCCTGTAATTTCAGCCCTGATTCCCATTTTGATGGATATTTCATTTTTATTGTTTGAACCCGGACTCCTTTATTTTAGTGGACATTTTCTTTATAGTGTTTAACTAATCTGGTCTTAATCCCATAATCTGGTCTTAATCCCATAATCTGGTCTTAATCCCATAATCTGGTCTTAATCCCATAATCCGGATCTTAATCCCAGCATTAATCCTGCTCTTAATCCGGATCTTTTTCCTTTCTGATTCTTGCATATATCTTCCGACCAGATTTTTTCAGCAGGTAATTCAGACTTTCTTTTGATATCGGCTTTGATTTTTTAACTATCATTACCGGCTTTCTGGAATGTCTGGCAATCCTCTGCGAGAGGGTTCCAAGCAAAGAAATCTTAAACCTCTCGCTCGAATCGCCAATAATTGTCAGGTCGTAGCCGTTTGAAACTTCCAGTATAGCATCTTCTATAGAGTATCTTTCAAGCAGTTTGAAGCTGACAGGTATCGAAGTTATCTTTTTGACCAGCCCATCAAGTTCCTCAGTAATTTTTGCCTTCTTGTCCGGGTCTTCATCAGGGCTGATAATGCTGATTATTCTAATTGAAGCCCCGGTGTTTGCAGCGAGTTTTTTTGCAAGATAAAGACCGTGTACCGAATTTTCTCTTCCATTATATGCTACAAGGATTTTCTTAAGGCTGTCAGGTAGATGTCCTTTTAATAGAGCGATCTGGCTTTTTGAGGAAAGGAGAACATCATTTGTTACGTCTCCGAGTGAGTACTTGAACCTCTTTGATTCGTGCCATCCCATAATAATTATGTCTGCGTTCTCGATTTCAGCCTGTTCAATGATTGAATTTGAGATTTTGTGGTCAAAGGCAACGATAAATTCTCTTTTGTTTCCGAATTTTGCAGGGTATTGCTCAAAATCTTCCTGGAAACGACAGTCCATCTCGATCTTTTTCTCATGGTAGGCTTCCTGAACTACCATTAAGGTTGTCTGGCGTGGAACTTCAATTATGTGCAGGCAAATTATCTCACTTCCCAGGAAATCTGCCAGCTTCAGAAGGTCTCGTTCATGCCCCGGATTGGAAACTGGCACAAGTACCCTGCCAACAGAAACCGGTTCAACGCTCACTCTTTCTACATTATTTTCCAGCAGGTCAAACAGGTTATATGCTGGCATGGCTTTGTCTTTTCCATAGAACATGTACCAGCCGGCTCCGGCAAATATCATTAATACGGTAAACAGTAAAGGTAAACCACCAAGAAGAGGCAGCAATAATATGCTCCCGACAACCCCGAATATTTGCGTGAAAGGATAGAAGGGATCGCGAAATGTTGGTTCATATCCGGGTAAAGTCCGTTTTCGGAGGATGATTACTGCCATATTGAGCAGGATAAATATCAAAATGTTAAAAGCCCCGCCAAGTCTTGCCAGCTGTTCTATGTTGAAAAAAAACAGGAGCGAAACCATTACAGTTCCGGTGACCAGTATAGCATTGTGAGGAGTCTCATACTTTTTATGGATCATGACAAACCATTCTGGCATCAGCGCATCTCTGCTCATTGCAAAAGGAAACCTGGAAGATGACAGTATGGCACCGTTGGCTGTGGAAAGCGTTGCAAGCAGGGCAGCAAAAGCAATGAAGAATTTCCCGGTGTTTCCTGCAATCAGGCCTGCGATATCTGCCAGCGGAGTGACCGTTGTTACTGCTCCTTCAGGACCTGAAAATCCAACCGTTACTGCCATTATACCGACATAAAAGAGGGTTACTACAACCGCTGAAGCGATAAACGCCCTCGGTAAGTTCTTTGACGGGTTTTTAACTTCCTCGGAGACCGCAGCGGCTTCTGCTAGTCCCAGGTAGGATATGAAAATAATCCCTGTTGTAGTGAATATCGACATTATCCCATGCGGGGCTACCGGGACAAAATTATCCGGCTTGACCAGAAAAGATACTTTTCCTATGAATAGAACCAGTATTACCAGTAAAATAACAACAATAAAGTTCTGCAGGGAACCACTACTTTTTGCACCGCGGTAATTAATTACTAACAGAAGCACTCCTGTAACAGCTGCGACTAAATAGAGCGGCAGAGGGTAAAAGATCTGAGAATATTCTGCAAGCCCTATGAGTGCAAACGTGCCTTTGAATACCAGTGCCAGCCAGGAGCCGAGCCCGATTACTGCGCCAAATGCGGCTCCCATTGTCCTGCTGATATAGTAATAGCTGCCGCCTGCCACAGGCATGCCTGTTGCCAGCTCTGACATGCTGATTGCTGTAGCTATTGAAATGAGCCCGCCCAGCAAGAATGAGATAATTGCTCCTGAACCTGCATTTGCTACGGCTATTCCGGGAAGAATGAATATTCCTGCCCCTATCATTGTTCCGGTGGCTATTGCAAAAGTTGAGAAAAAACCCAGGCTGCGCCCCAGCCTTTCCGTTGTTTCAATTGGCGCCATCTATATCCCCGTCTTTCAAGACTCCAGAATAGGTAAACCAAGCTCTGCATAAACACTCAGTTTACAAGTATGTTTACAATTTTGATAATACATTTCCGCACCATGCATCCGGGCAGGCAACGAGAGTCCAAATCCCTGCTTAATTGATCCGGCTGTCGAATAAAAATCTCCGAAAAACGTCATTATCCTCCGGCAGTACAGTTTCAATCCGTTTTTTAGCGGGTCTTGCTACAGTTTTATTTAGAGGAATAAAGCAACATATCTGATCAAAAAGTTTCAATTATGCTTTAATGCCTCTTGTTTTCGAATAGTACATATAATTATCCGTCAGAGGTATATTAAAATCGAATAATCCGGACCAAAACTGAATGCTAATAAAAAATAAGAGTCCTTATAGCTTGAAATAAGGGTAGATCAGGGTTTATAGTATTCTTTTACACATCCTCCAAATAATTTTTTGGATCTTTCAAACCCTTCATAGATTCCATCTAAATGGTCCTGAGAATAATTTGGTTTTTCTTTAACTGCAATCGTGTCTATCATCAGGTTAAATCTTTCCTGCAGCCTCTGTATCTTTACAGCTGGATCTTCCTCTGAAACGAGTGAAATAAATACTCCCACGTTTTCCTCAAAAGTATCTTTGGCTATCTCTAAACCTTCATTTATTCCTTCTTTAAAATCTGAATAAGCCCGACTATCTTTATTCCTCTCGATCAAATCACTAAATCTTCGAACTGTCTTTGTAATTAGTAGTTGATCCAAATTTTGCCCCTCCCTACAGAAATATAAAAAAGACCGTTTATACCATAACAAGAAGTTCAGATCCTTATTTTAGCGGATCTTGCTTTTGAATAATGGATTTGTTTATTAGTCAATAAATTTAGTTATTAGTATCAATACTTATAGGTATTTTCGTTTCAATCCCGATTTAGTGGATCTTGCTCGCGAATAGAAAAAAATAATTTGAATTATTTGAATAATTTATTATATATTGTAAAAATAGCGCTTGACAGATGTTTCTGCTTTATGTGTCCGGCCCCGCCGCGTCCGCAAGAATTAACCAGCCAATTGTAAAAGAGCTTCGATAATTCCACACCCGCCGTGTCGACGTACTTATAAAATAGATAGCTCAACGGAATTATTAAAAATAACGACAGGATGCATGAAATTAAAACAGCTGCGCTATATGGCAATACCGGGTACAGGACGAGGAACAGTGCACAGGTGAAACTGCTTATCACCAGGAAATGTACCAGGTACAGAGAGTAGGAGATTTTTCCGAGGAAAACCGGCACGGGAGAAGAAAAAAAGTTTTGCAACCGTCGGCTGTTCAATAAGACATACATTATCATGCCGGCGCCTAGAATATGATAGGTCACCTTTGGGGTTTGGAAGAAACCGGTATTGAGAAACCCGTATAAAGAACCGTTTGTCACAGGGCTTATAGGGTACGACCCGAGAAACAACCCCGAAACCAGTATAATAGATAGTATTATTTTATTACCTGTTTTAAATCCCGGGGTCTCATTGTTGAACGTGTCGGCGAACACCATTCCTATTATAAAAGCCAGATAGTAAGAGTTTAAGAAAAGCACGGCTGCGGCAAGATAGAATGTCCAGCGGTTGCGTATCGATCCGAACAGTAATGCCATTGCGAAAACGAGCATCGACCCAAAAAATTCAATTTTCATGGTCCATAAAACCGGGTTGTAGGAGGTCTTGCCGCCTACAAAAAACGACCCCCACACAGCCTGTTTAACCGCATCGACGATGCCTGGCGTAAAGTTCCAGTAGTCGCGGTAATTGCTGCCTGCGGAAATAACCATAGTTTCGAAATAATAACGGTATAATCCGGCTGATGCCAGTAAGTACGAGAGCATTACTACTGCAAATACCGGAATAAACAATCTGAGATATCGGCGCACTGCGCTGCTTATAATTACGCCTTTTTCCTTCGTTTTAAAATATTTTTGGGTTAATACGTAGCCGCTCAGAACGAAGAAGATGCACACTGAAAAGTTGCCAGCGCCAATTAATCCTAAGGGTGTGCTCGAAAAAAGCCGGTCAAGGTTTCCGAAATGCAAAGGCAATTCATTACCATAGACCATCGCCGGGGCTAATGCGACAAAGAAATGCATTATCATGACATTAACCGCAGCTATACCTCGCAACCCATCGAGGTAGGTGATCTTCCCGGCCATATATATCGCTTAAAGGGTATTATTGAACTGTTATTATATACCTTGTTTTAATGTATCTTGATTGCGAATCAAAAGGCAAGAATCCATAATAACCTTTCTTTTTGTTTCAATTAACCTTTCTTTTGGTTTCAATTAACCTTTCTTTTGGTTTCAATTAACCTTTCTTTTGGTTTCAAGCCTTATTTTAGGGGATCATGCTTGCAAATAATTCTATATACAATTAAGCATATATTAAAAAATATGAAAGGATTTTCTATTGATATCGAAAAAGCCACTCTGGAAAACAACAATTTCCGCAAGGTGCTCTACACCTCAAAGCACAGCCAGCTGGTACTTATGAACCTCAAGCCCGGGGAAGAAATCGGGATGGAAGTCCATGAGGAAAACGACCAGTTTTTCCGTTTTGAGAAAGGGCAGGGGAAGTGCATAATTGACGGCAACGAGCATGAACTCAGTGACGGGGTTGCAGTTGTTGTGCCAGCCGGCGCACAGCACAACGTCATCAACACTTCGGCAACTGAGGACCTGAAGCTCTATACGATCTACTCCCCGGCGCACCACAAGGACGGAATCGTGCGCGCCACGAAGGAAGAAGCCGAAGCCAATGAAGCGGAATTCGACGGAGTGACTACAGAATAAGCTCATAAAAAGTGGGAATCGATTAAGAAGCATGGAAAATGCACAATAAAAACACTTTATTTTTTACAAGCAGTATTACTTTTTATATCCAGACTTTTTTTATGTATAGAAGTGAAAGGCAGGGGTTTGTTCACAAGCGTCAGCTCTTCGGTTGTAATTGTATCCGAGCTTTCAGCGCCAGCCGGTTTCTCAGTAATATGTTTCATTTTCCTGATAGATCTTGCTCTTGAACAAATTGATCCCGGAAAACTGCAGATATCAGGATTGTCAATGGCAAACAACTCCTGGAAAACTGCAGATTTAGGGAGGTTTAAAATGGCAAACTATTTTCTAAAGATTTCAAGCATATCCAAAAACCAATTTGTTCCTTTATCCATAAGAATTTCGGAACTACTTTCCTGATAAGAATCTCGATTGATTATTTCAAATCGAGGTTCAAAGAAGTAATTATTGGGTTTTGGAATCAGCTCTTTACATTTTGGAGGAAAATGCCGTTTTTCAGGCAAATCAAGTAAACTTGATTTACCAACTACAAGAAATACATCAATGTAAATAAATATTTCGCATACTAAAGAATATATTTTAAAAAAAGGAGAATAATAAAACAAGTAAAAATGAAAACATTGTTGTATTATAAAAAAATAGTCCGGAATGGATACCGACTTCGTTTGTTGCGAGATTAAGGTTGCAGTATGGAATGTTTCAATCCCTGTTTTAGTGGATCTTGCTCGCGAATCTGGAATGATTTACCATGATTGCACAACGTTTCTTTTTTCGCCATGGCGGCACAGCGGCACGCTAGAAACAATGACTTATAAAAAATAGGCATCTCTTACCACTCTTTTAATAACCAATATACATATAAGAAAAGCATACCAAATTTTTTCACAGAAGTGGTATTATGCTGGATATGCTCAAAGGCATTACGATCGATGACGTGACAACCCGGGACATGGATGATGCAATTTGGGTGGAAATCACGGAAAACGGCGGCTGGCACGTCGTGGTCATGATCGCGGATGTCGCAAAGGTAGTTTCTACGCATTCCGAGCTTGACCGAATTGCGATGTCCCGGGTCGAGACAAGGTATTATGCAACCGGTAACAGCCCGATGCTGCCCCGGCGGCTCGCAGACGAGAAGCTTTCCCTGTGGCCGGGAGAGTCGAAGTATGTACTCGCCGTGGATATCATCCTCAGCATGGACCTGTCGGTCCTTGAAACCAGGCTTTCTTGGACTGCTATGACCAGCGAAGCCCGGCTCACCTTTTCTGACATCCCCCGCATTCTCTCTGATCAAGAGCACCCGCAGCACGCTCTCATCAAACTCGCAAGCCAGCTCGCGAACGATCTTTTGACGCAGCGCCGCAACCGTGGAGCGCTGGCATTCTGCGACTTGAGTCGAGGGCTGGTGACGAGTGAAGAAGGATCGCTACGGCAACTGAGACGCAGGGAGGATACAATCGGCTATGTAATCATCCAGGAGCTGATGATTCTCGCGAACATGACCGTAGCAGAGTACGCGGTCATAAATGACATTCCTATCCTTTTCCGTAACCATACCGCCCGAAGCGCCACCCCTGAGCGGGTAGACTTGCTGAAGCTGCTCGAAAGCACGGCTGTAGTCCCCGAGATAAACATAGCTACCATCGGGCATACCACGTACATGATGTTCAACAGAGCGGAATACGGTCCCACAATCCTGGGCCATTTCGGACTGAACCTCGGAATGTATACCCACTTCACCTCGCCCATCCGAAGGTATGCTGATCTCGTGAACCACCGGCAGATCCGGGCGTACATCCGGAATGAGCCCTTGCCCCATTCTAAAGAGGAGATTCAGGCAATTGCATCGCACGTCAACCTGATTCACCTCGAAAACGACAAGGCTAAAAGCGAGTACATGAAGGAAAAAGCGTATAGAAAAGCTGAGTCGGCCATCCTGGGGAACCGGATCGAGGATGCAAGCGACACAGATTTCGAACGCATCACCAAAGTTCTTATCCGCAAAGGGGAGGACTGCCCCGAGGCCTACTGCGATGCTTTCCGGAAACGCCCTGGCAAGGTGCCGATCATCTGCGCAGGGCTGGTACTCCTGCAGGCTCCTGATGGTGAAAGATGGACCGAGCTTAAACGAGCACTGCTGGAGGAAATGGCAACTGCACCTCACCGGGCAACCTCGATCTTCGATATCGCGCAACATATACCGGGCTGGCAGATGCCCGTATTCGAAGTGAACGAAACTGCCCGGGGCAACCTGCCGGTATTCACTGCCCGGAGCGCCACCAGAGTCGGTGATAGAGAGTACCGGTCCGCCGCATACGAGGACGTGACAAAGAAAGGCGCCGTGCAGCGGGCATCTGTAGACCTGCTCGCAGCCATTGCAGGCTTACCCGCGCCGGACCTGAAGGCCACGATAGCAAATCCGCCGGCCAGTAAGGAAGAAATGACGATTAACACGTCAAAAGACCCGATTTTTGCCCTGCAGGAGTATTGTCAGGCAAAGAAACTCCCCTTGCCAGCTTATTCATTTAAGATGGAAGGCCCGACCAACAAGCCGATCTTCACCTGTACCTGCACCTTTGGCTCCTCGACCAGCACCGAACAGGCGGGAAAAAAGCAAAGGGCCAAACGGCTAGCGGCTAGAGCGATGATATACACTTTAGTGTCCGGGAATTGATATCGAGTAAGAGGTTGTAATGAGAAACTCAGTGGTTCTTTTAGTTCAATCCTTATTTTAATGGATTTTTGACTATTCCGGAGTTTCAATCTCTAACGAGTTTTCAAACCAATTGCAATCGTTTCGGCGCTCTCTGTGATTCCTGCGGATAGTTTCAATCTCTAACGAGTTTTCAAACCAATTGCAATCTTCCTGTTTTTGCCTATAGGCCATATAAACCGGGGCAGTTTCAATCTCTAACGAGTTTTCAAACCAATTGCAATATACCAATCTTGATGACAAAATACCTGTGGAGCTGTTTCAATCTCTAACGAGTTTTCAAACCAATTGCAATCTGCTACCTGATGCTCTATTAAAGCCTGTAGAGAATCGTTTCAATCTCTAACGAGTTTTCAAACCAATTGCAATATTGGGTCGGTGGGATCGTTACAAGTGGCTGGGTTTCAATCTCTAACGAGTTTTCAAACCAATTGCAATTTTACAGACCGTTGTAGCAGGAGTCCCGTAACTGTTTCAATCTCTAACGAGTTTTCAAACCAATTGCAATTCTGGCATTATATAAACTCCTATTGAAAAATTTTTTTGTTTCAATCTCTAACGAGTTTTCAAACCAATTGCAATATTGTCTTGTCTTGGTCCTGCGGTCTGGAATACAGAGGTTTCAATCTCTAACGAGTTTTCAAACCAATTGCAATTTTTTTATTTCGATTTATATGATTACATAGAAGTTTCAATCTCTAACGAGTTTTCAAACCAATTGCAATGGGACGGTATTAAAATTATCTGGAGATGCCGGAGCCGTAAAGTTTCAATCTCTAACGAGTTTTCAAACCAATTGCAATCGAACCGCCGGGGAACCTCATAGCACCCGTGGCAAACGTTTCAATCTCTAACGAGTTTTCAAACCAATTGCAATAGGACAGCGCAATCATCAACGGCGTTTCCAATGATGGGTTTCAATCTCTAACGAGTTTTCAAACCAATTGCAATTATTACATTTGCAGCCCGTGAGGTAGTCACTGATAAGTTTCAATCTCTAACGAGTTTTCAAACCAATTGCAATTTTTTGTATAGGAGGTTGCCCCTTGGCGACGACAAGTTTCAATCTCTAACGAGTTTTCAAACCAATTGCAATTGGTAGTACTCGAAGGGGATTACATTACAAGCACAGGTTTCAATCTCTAACGAGTTTTCAAACCAATTGCAATCAATGAGAGGCGGCCCGCTTGGATGGATGGACAACTATGTTTCAATCTCTAACGAGTTTTCAAACCAATTGCAATCTGTTAGCAAAGTAGCCCCGAAACCCAAAGCAAGTTTCAATCTCTAACGAGTTTTCAAACCAATTGCAATCTAATTGAAAAGATTGCTTCAAAGGTGAGATTGTGTTTCAATCTCTAACGAGTTTTCAAACCAATTGCAATAAAAATATTGTATTTTTGACACTTTGAGGAATGAGTTTCAATCTCTAACGAGTTTTCAAACCAATTGCAATAAGAACGATTCTGCCTGAACTGCATCGGAAAGAGAGAGGTTTCAATCTCTAACGAGTTTTCAAACCAATTGCAATCTATTGCCTTTGTGCCTCCATAGATAGCTGCGAAGTTTGGTTTCAATCTCTAACGAGTTTTCAAACCAATTGCAATACAACCCATTACTGGCAGACGAAATCATATACTACAGTTTCAATCTCTAACGAGTTTTCAAACCAATTGCAATCGTAAAAGCGCATCCCTCTGATTAATCAATGTCTGGTTTCAATCTCTAACGAGTTTTCAAACCAATTGCAATTGAACTTTGTAAATCTACAGAGACAAACAATCCGCGGTTTCAATCTCTAACGAGTTTTCAAACCAATTGCAATGATTAATAACGAATCTGTAGCAAAAGCGGCCACATCTGTTTCAATCTCTAACGAGTTTTCAAACCAATTGCAATATAAAAAATCACTTGCGGCGGCTGTTGTATATAATTGTTTCAATCTCTAACGAGTTTTCAAACCAATTGCAATTTTGACACTACGAGGCATTTAGGGCGAGCCTCCGTCAAGTTTCAATCTCTAACGAGTTTTCAAACCAATTGCAATTCAGAGTGCAGTATTCTTCAAGTTTTGAAGTATTGTTTCAATCTCTAACGAGTTTTCAAACCAATTGCAATAGGGTTTTTGATTCTCAAAAACTAAGATGAGGAACCGTTTCAATCTCTAACGAGTTTTCAAACCAATTGCAATCAGATGCAAGTTTCGCGGACCTCATTTTTTCTGCGAGTTTCAATCTCTAACGAGTTTTCAAACCAATTGCAATGTGCCTTCGTTCCATTCGCTACTTACTGCAAATTCCAGTTTCAATCTCTAACGAGTTTTCAAACCAATTGCAATTTTATCTTGATGAGCCCGAAGACATTAAAAGCCGAGTTTCAATCTCTAACGAGTTTTCAAACCAATTGCAATCAGGCTCCGGGGCTATTGTTTCCGGTTTTTTCTGTTTGTTTCAATCTCTAACGAGTTTTCAAACCAATTGCAATAAAGGTAAAAGTTAATGTACCCAAATATAAAAAAGTTTCAATCTCTAACGAGTTTTCAAACCAATTGCAATCTATGCCTGCAAGTTCAGAACTTCCAGCCATGCTTAGTTTCAATCTCTAACGAGTTTTCAAACCAATTGCAATAAAACATGGCAGCAAGTCAGATTGAATTTTATGGCAGTTTCAATCTCTAACGAGTTTTCAAACCAATTGCAATTCTTGCCATAGTTTCAACTCTGGTTTGTTGGACTTAGTTTCAATCTCTAACGAGTTTTCAAACCAATTGCAATTTTGTAATCCTGAAATCTGAAAGATTACAGGATTTTGTTTCAATCTCTAACGAGTTTTCAAACCAATTGCAATCTTTTTGTGGTAACATGGTACTCTATGCTATTACTTAGTTTCAATCTCTAACGAGTTTTCAAACCAATTGCAATCCTGATCCATTTGCTGGGAGAAGTCTCTGTTTTCGGTTTCAATCTCTAACGAGTTTTCAAACCAATTGCAATCTGATACAACTGTACTGGCTTCTGACTTTCACGTAGGAGTTTCAATCTCTAACGAGTTTTCAAACCAATTGCAATCTAAATAATGTAATTACATATGTTAAGAGGCAGGTTTCAATCTCTAACGAGTTTTCAAACCAATTGCAATGAACACGACGGAGCCTCACTCCTCTCCGGATCAGTGGGTTTCAATCTCTAACGAGTTTTCAAACCAATTGCAATATACCCGAAGTCTCCCCCGGTGAAAAATATGTCGTTTCAATCTCTAACGAGTTTTCAAACCAATTGCAATCAGGGTACTCAACCAGGGGATGTATCCGCAATACAACGTTTCAATCTCTAACGAGTTTTCAAACCAATTGCAATCAAAAGGCGGTCACCGATCAGAACGGGACTTCGTTTCAATCTCTAACGAGTTTTCAAACCAATTGCAATCTCCCATCAAACGCAGGCATCAACCGCGAAGCAAGGTTTCAATCTCTAACGAGTTTTCAAACCAATTGCAATAGGGTTTGACTTGATTACTGCCGGGGCAAATCTCAGTTTCAATCTCTAACGAGTTTTCAAACCAATTGCAATATTTTGAGGACAAAATAATAGCGTCCTGGAACTGGTTTCAATCTCTAACGAGTTTTCAAACCAATTGCAATCAATTTTGCGGACCTGGACATCAGACAAAGACATAGAAGTTTCAATCTCTAACGAGTTTTCAAACCAATTGCAATGCTGCGAGGGTGTTTGATTCAGTGGCCATTATAAGTTTCAATCTCTAACGAGTTTTCAAACCAATTGCAATCCCATAGAGCAGCCTCCAGCTTTACAGCAAATGTCTAGTTTCAATCTCTAACGAGTTTTCAAACCAATTGCAATCAGGCAATAGGCAATGAGGGCCGGAAATACGGGATTTAGTTTCAATCTCTAACGAGTTTTCAAACCAATTGCAATTCAGCCTGGAAGCCAGATTCAGGAAAGCTGAATTGTTTCAATCTCTAACGAGTTTTCAAACCAATTGCAATTATTTTAATATACGTTGATTCATCTCTTATGTGGAATGTTTCAATCTCTAACGAGTTTTCAAACCAATTGCAATCTTTGCTTTGAATGAATAATACGCCATAGTTTATGTTTCAATCTCTAACGAGTTTTCAAACCAATTGCAATCATGAACAAAAGAAAAGCCCCAGGAGATCAAAGCAGATGTTTCAATCTCTAACGAGTTTTCAAACCAATTGCAATAAAGTAGAAGCTGGAAGAGGCGAAGGAAACAGAAAAGTTTCAATCTCTAACGAGTTTTCAAACCAATTGCAATGTATAAACGCTATTTCAAATAATGAAGGACTTGATATAGTTTCAATCTCTAACGAGTTTTCAAACCAATTGCAATCAAATTGCATTTTTCAAGACTCCTTTTTAAAATTTCAAGTTTCAATCTCTAACGAGTTTTCAAACCAATTGCAATCGATACGCGCATATGAAAACCCGTTTGTGAAAGGGTCGTTTCAATCTCTAACGAGTTTTCAAACCAATTGCAATTTTCCCCTGAAAATGTCGAATACCTTACCTTATAAAAGTTTCAATCTCTAACGAGTTTTCAAACCAATTGCAATCAGAATTCCCACATCGACCCCGTCTTTGACAGACACTGTTTCAATCTCTAACGAGTTTTCAAACCAATTGCAATCCTCCATGATATAGGAGTTTGCCCGTTTATGCCCGGTTTCAATCTCTAACGAGTTTTCAAACCAATTGCAATTCCCCGTCAAAACGTGACGGAAACGTTTTTTTACTGTTTCAATCTCTAACGAGTTTTCAAACCAATTGCAATCGGCCTGTTGCTGTCATAGATAAGGCAATTATGATCGTTTCAATCTCTAACGAGTTTTCAAACCAATTGCAATATACCATTAACGGCAGTGGGAACCCCGGAGGAGGTGGTTTCAATCTCTAACGAGTTTTCAAACCAATTGCAATCATCCTGGACCCATGACCCACCTGCATAACTATCCAAGTTTCAATCTCTAACGAGTTTTCAAACCAATTGCAATAATTTCGCCCATTTTCTAATCCATCCCGACTGCACAGTTTCAATCTCTAACGAGTTTTCAAACCAATTGCAATTTAAGCCTCCTTCAACACTGCTTTTCCATCTGTCCAGTTTCAATCTCTAACGAGTTTTCAAACCAATTGCAATTACCTTTTCTTTGCGTCCTCAAACTGCATTACAATCGTTTCAATCTCTAACGAGTTTTCAAACCAATTGCAATTTCTGTATTTGATCCGGCTTTTATGTTCGTGGAAAAGTTTCAATCTCTAACGAGTTTTCAAACCAATTGCAATTTTCGTTTTTACCGAGGATACCTTCTGACCTGTATTGGTTTCAATCTCTAACGAGTTTTCAAACCAATTGCAATAGGCACACTAGGACAACACTATCCTTTTTCCAGGCAGTTTCAATCTCTAACGAGTTTTCAAACCAATTGCAATCAAAACAAGTATTCTGCAAGAGACGAGGCAATACACGTTTCAATCTCTAACGAGTTTTCAAACCAATTGCAATGTACTTATCCCTCCGTATCAATACGAGGCAATACAAGTTTCAATCTCTAACGAGTTTTCAAACCAATTGCAATTTTATCCAGATTAACTTATTCCTCAACTCATGCAGAGTTTCAATCTCTAACGAGTTTTCAAACCAATTGCAATTGACGAATTCGCCCGCGCGTCCCCCAATCAGTTCTCAGGTTTCAATCTCTAACGAGTTTTCAAACCAATTGCAATTCGCACCCAGGGCAATATTTCCCCATCGTTTTTAAGTTTCAATCTCTAACGAGTTTTCAAACCAATTGCAATTCTTCATATTCATCTCCTTAAGTCAATGATTATCAGTTTCAATCTCTAACGAGTTTTCAAACCAATTGCAATTTTATCCAGATTAACTTATTCCTCAACTCATGCAGAGTTTCAATCTCTAACGAGTTTTCAAACCAATTGCAATCAAACCAATTGCAATAAAACAACGGACGCCGCCGCCCCGATCCTGAAGTTTCAATCTCTAACGAGTTTTCAAACCAATTGCAATAAATTCAATTCCATTAATCACAATTGCAGGAATTTTGTTTCAATCTCTAACGAGTTTTCAAACCAATTGCAATTATCCTGCAAGTTCAGTGGCTATAGCTCGATTGATTCTGTTTCAATCTCTAACGAGTTTTCAAACCAATTGCAATGGGTGACGGCGTTAGGATCAATAACAGGAGTATAGTGGTTTCAATCTCTAACGAGTTTTCAAACCAATTGCAATTGCCGCCGCAAACATATATTATAATCCAATTGCCCGTTTCAATCTCTAACGAGTTTTCAAACCAATTGCAATTATCCAGGGCCTCCCCGAATGGGCCCGGTATATCCCGTTTCAATCTCTAACGAGTTTTCAAACCAATTGCAATGTTCCTATAGTCCCGATCCCCTGAGTTTGTAAGTAAGGTTTCAATCTCTAACGAGTTTTCAAACCAATTGCAATCAACGTGGATTCATTGTCCTCTAAGTATATTTGAATTAGTTTCAATCTCTAACGAGTTTTCAAACCAATTGCAATCATGCCGCCGTCCGTGGCAAGAGACATACTGAGGAGGTTTCAATCTCTAACGAGTTTTCAAACCAATTGCAATTGGACTCGAATATACGCATCAGTCGGCGCAGAATCAGTTTCAATCTCTAACGAGTTTTCAAACCAATTGCAATTTTTCAACAGTTCCTACAACACAATATAAAATAATCGAGGGGTTTCAATCTCTAACGAGTTTTCAAACCAATTGCAATCAAATTCTTTAACGTTCTTAAGCTGTATCCCGTTTATTGTGTTTCAATCTCTAACGAGTTTTCAAACCAATTGCAATTTTGATCTTAGGATTCTGAATTCTTTGTCGCTCATCTTATTGTTTCAATCTCTAACGAGTTTTCAAACCAATTGCAATTAGAAAAGATGTTCAGGGAATCCCGGAGCGCATATATGTTTCAATCTCTAACGAGTTTTCAAACCAATTGCAATCAAGAAAAGCCGGTAAAGCGGGAGGATTCAAAGTAGTAAGTTTCAATCTCTAACGAGTTTTCAAACCAATTGCAATAAGAGACATCAAAGGATTATAAACAGAAAATAAATAGTTTCAATCTCTAACGAGTTTTCAAACCAATTGCAATATGTCCTCTGCACCATCATTGCAGATCCGTGATTTGTTTCAATCTCTAACGAGTTTTCAAACCAATTGCAATATAAGCTGAAGCCCCAGCTTCTTCCCAGATAATAGGTTTCAATCTCTAACGAGTTTTCAAACCAATTGCAATGAATGAGAAGAATATTGATAGTGCTGCCGTTATCGGTTTCAATCTCTAACGAGTTTTCAAACCAATTGCAATTTGTTGCGTCGGGTTTCAGGAGTTTCATTTTCTTATTATGTTTCAATCTCTAACGAGTTTTCAAACCAATTGCAATTTTGGTACTGGATTCCATCGTACTCTTCAAGCTCTGTTTCAATCTCTAACGAGTTTTCAAACCAATTGCAATGATTCTGCCGGGAACTCTTTGAATTATTATATTGAGACGTTTCAATCTCTAACGAGTTTTCAAACCAATTGCAATCCGGTTCTCATTTGTTCAGACGTTGAATATGGATAAGTTTCAATCTCTAACGAGTTTTCAAACCAATTGCAATGGCATGGGAAAAAGGGCCTTTTTTCATTATAACCCTTTCTAAATCCTCAAAAATCAGACATAGATTCCTAAACCTCTTGCGTACAGAGAATATATAAACATCGATGTAAAAGACTATCAAATAATGTTCGATTTTTTATCTGGGCCTTTTTGACCTATATCTACAATATTCTTTACGCAACGGTCACAAAGACTATAAATACGTACTTTATCAGTAGATTCAATTTCTGCTCTTATTTCATCTTCTAGTTCCACACGTTGCACTGCAGTTATATCAAGTTCAAATACGCTATACTGTTTCCATGCGCCATATTTTTCAAGAATTCTATAAACCCTATTGCGGATTTTATTGTCGCTTATATCGTACGTGACTGCGAGTCTCATCGTCTAAACACCAAAGGATAATACATAGGAAGTTCGTTTGTGATCGCTTTTCGTAGTAATATTGCTTGCATTCTGACCGCTTTTCTGCGGGAGACCTGATACTTAAAATAAGGATGCATAAATTCTTCTTTCATGTATTCATCAAACTTAGCAAGATATGTTTTAAATGGATGTTCTTTCAGGTGGTTATCTACCTGGAAATCATCATGTGTCAATTCTTTACGGTTAATTAACCTCAGTACAAATGCATCGCAGAATATAGGCCTAAATTCCTCCATCAGGTCAAGTGCAAGAGCCGGCTTGCCGTGTCTATCGGCATGAAAGATTCCCAGGTAAGGATCGAGATTATACTGTCTAAGTGAACTCAAAACCTCATTTTTCATCATAGTATACGTTAGAGACATGAGAGCATTGATATGATCTTCAGGAGGCCTTTTTGTCCGCTTCTCAAAAGTCCAGCCATCGATCAGACATCCATTGAGATGCCCAAAATAGAACTCAGCAGCTTCACCTTCGTATCCCCTCAATTTATCAAGATTTTCCACCTCATATGTTTTGGAATCAAGTTCATCCAATTTGTTGAGATCTTTTATGCCTTTTCGGCTCAACAGCGTTTTTGAGTTTCGGATTTTTCCGGAGATCATCCTTTGGGAAATTACAAGACACTGGGAATCCGTGAGAGCATATTGCTTTCTTCGGACTTCAGCGATGGTATTACGTTCCGGTATAAAGCTGCCCCTGTATTTCCCGTAAAAATTAAAGTAATTTAGTGTAACCCCGTGTTCATTTGCCTGTGCAACAAATGGAGTGGTAAAATTAACATTACCAAAAATATTGATTGTACTTACCTTTCCTATAGGATAGGAAGCCAGTTCACCCTCTTCTTTCTGGTAAACAGAAATACGCCCTCCATCGACCCCTACAGTTGACCCCTGCTTTGTCACGTAGATCACATCATCGTCCAGAATCCCCTCACTCGCTTTCACTTTATCTTCTCCAGTATTTTTGTTTCAAATGGCATACAGTACTGAATCACACTGCATTTTTCGCACTTATTTTGATTTTCAGCAAAATCAGGAATCGTATCAAGTCTCATGTTCCGGATTGCTGTAATGGTATCTAGAACTGTCTGCCTATGCCAATCTGTTATTGAGATTGCGTAACGTTCATTGGTGCCGAAAAGATAAATATACCCCATGTTTATTGGTTCTTCCAGATAATCCTCAAGAAGCATGCAGTATGCAGCAAGCTGAATCTCATCGCTTTTATAGTATGAACTTGCACGTTTTCTTTCAATAGGCATGAAACTACATCCCTCACTCCGAATATTCTTCACTTCGAGAACATCTATCTTCCCATGAATTCCAATCTTTTCCGATCGGACATAAAATTCTCTTATCCAACCCCCCTTTCTGGATTGATTACGATGTTTTATCTGACCATCTTTTAAAAAATAATTCATTTCGATAGTATCGAAGTAGGAAATATAATAGTATCTACGTGGGCAATAGAGAAACTGGTTAATATCAGATACATTAACAAATTCATCTTCTCTGAGCATACTCCTCCTTTATGAGACAATCGATGTACAATGCCTCATGCCCAAAAGCCACAGTCCTCATGCCGGAATAGGGATATAAATAGAAGAAATCTCCTAATTTGAATTTGGCTTTTAATGAAAAACTATCCAGATCTACAAGCCGTGTAAATACCTCATATTTGGAAAGAGTATCGTTTAGGCTTGATAAAGTAGGGATGTTAGGTTCGGTTTTCACCTTAAAACCACTAATCATACGGGGTTTCCTTTCGTGATCTACTGTATTGAGCAGTATTTTTTTATAATGCTCTCCGGAATCTCCTTTAAACAAGACTTTTCGAGTTTCATCTCCTATTGTGCCGTAATACCAGCAAAAACCGGAAGCATAATCCTTCATTGATTCGTACTTACTTTTGAGTAATTTTTCATAGTTATCCCCCGAATTCTCCTTCAATTTTAGGATAAATTTTTGGCTGGACATAAACTCAATATTTCCTCTCCTAAGAAGGTACATCAGATCATAGAGTTTAAGATTGGAATCAGTTGCATCAAATATCAGAGCCTGAAAACTACTTTCCCGATAACCAAGAAGACCATCTTTAAGTTCTTTTGATTCATGTTTAAGATTATCATAGATCTGGTTATCAATCTCGTAATCTAAAAAGTGTTTTTCAATAAGAGTAAGATTTCTGATCAGTTCTTCACCCTGGATAGACTCTGGCATCCCTTTGTTGTGGTGCTCTTTCCCGTATTTGTCAATCCAAGTTTCCCCACAAATTCTTTCAAAGGAATACAAATATGCTTCTATAGGAGAATATGTCTTTGAATAAGATGAGAGGTTCATTTCAGAATCCATTAAATTTTGTAAATGAGAGTCAAACTCCCCCCGCGTTAAATTCCTACTTTGTTCCTTTAGATGATCATGTACAAATTCAGGCACAAAACAAATGGCCTCGCATACCTCCTCAGGAGGTTTATTTCTGAGGCGTCCGATTCTCTGGAGCAATTTATCTCTTGAATAACCTGAAAAGACCAGTCGATCTACATCAAAATCAATGCCTACTTCTACAGAGGAATTGGAAATAAGGACATCAAAATTTGCTAATTTTTCCTGGCTTGCTGGATGAAGCCCATCTACCCGTTCAACCCTAAATCCCTTAAGAGCTTCAGAAAGGGAATTATATATTTCATCCACCTCATAGATCCCGTCAACGATAAAGACAGTTTTAGCTTTGTTTCCACCATTTCCCATGCGGGTACAGAATTCAATAAAATAATCCAAATTTTCTTTTATCAGTTCATATGTCCTGTATATTGAGCCATTCCTAAGCTCAAGTCTCACTTTTGGAAGGATGACCCTTCCATCGGAATCTGAAAGAGGCGTACTTTTATCATTCAGTACCTGCACGTTTAACCCCACATTCTTTGCCCTCTCAACAATAACAGGGTTTGGGGTAGCACTCAGAAAAACAAACTTAGAAAGACGGCTTCTTTTATCGTTATTTATCTCATGCATCATAAAAAGAAGCATATCGCTCTGCTTAACAGATGCCAGATGAAACTCATCAACGACTATCAGATCTACGCTTCGAACCGATTCACGAATGTTGTGTTCATAGTATGCATCTTTTAATGCCAGTGTTAAGATGTCGGGATTTGTTAGTAGAATCAGGCCTTTTCCTCGTCCCTTTCGGATAATTCGGTTTAATAACTGGCCTTTTTTGAGCCCTTTTTCATCTGGATACAATTTTTTTTCTTGATCTAGCAGGTCACTTGTAATTGCCTGGACATGGTATTCATTGGAATCATATCCAAACTTTTTCATTACATTTTCAACCTGCATTCTTTGATCAGTCACCAGGGCATTGGTGGGATACACTGCTATAACTTTCATTTTTGTATCCAGTACAGGTTTAAGCCATGAAATGGTTTTTCCGGAACCAGTAGGACTGTGATTAAATAAAAAAAGTGATTTTTGTCCCTTTATTAGCTCTTCACTTAAAATCTGGTGTTCAAAAGCTTTAAAGCCCCGAAGATATTCATGATTCAGTTGTTCAAGCCTCATCCCATCAAGATCTAAAAAAAAGCCAGATGAAGATTCACTAAAAGATTTTTCATTTTGAATCATCTTTTTACCTTCAAAAATTCAAGTTTATAAGGAAGTATGGTTTCTGTCCCCTTATCCATTGGTATTCGGACAAATTGGCCCTTATAACGGCCTTGAAGTATTAGTGGCGTTGGCTGCAGTCGCACGGAAGTCAAATTGCCCAGAGGAAGAGACTCGTAATCATATATTCCAAATGGGTGATTTGAAATAAATTCACCCTCATTGATGGCCCCCTCAATGACGTTTGTCCTGACACGAGCTTTAGATCTTTTTTTACCCAACCTCACATATTTTGGGATCTTTGATGCAATTGACTCAGCATCGATTTCATAGGGCAAAATGTATGCTGTAAAAAAGTTTTGTTGATCAAGAACACGCTCACGCCCATATTTGGGGAGATTTATACCTTTATATGGATAACCCTCATCGGTTGCTTTCCAGTTTTTTACTGCATATTGATGTGGACGGGCATTCCACGCAGTTGTGGAATGTCCCCCAAGAGATGACAACGATTTCCTATTTTCCAGAGAATAGACCTGAACTCCAAGGAACTGTTTCAGGTATTCTTCTGTCGATGCGGGTTTTGCAGGGGTTATGTAAAATTTTTTGTAGATCTCGGAGGTTTCATCTAAATAGGATGGCTTATTTCCAATATTGACATATTTTCCTAAAGCGAAGCCAAAAGCATAGTGCAATGCAGTACTTAGTATATAGTCGCCAGTGTCAACTAGCTCCCCAACTTCCCTTGAAGCATAAAGAGTACGATCAAGAGTTTCAATAGAGCACTCCACTACCGGAAAAACCTCGCTCATTTTTTACCTCTGCTCTTTTTCTCTTTTGGTGGTTTTTCACTGACAGAGTGGAAAAATGTAGAAGCTTTTTCCTTCTGGCACTCTAGAGCCTCTTTTAACGTTTCTGAAGTTGTATATTCCAGAAGTTTCTCTTTATCATGATCTCCGAGCGGCTCTATACTGAGTGTTTTTGCTTCTTCATCAAAGGCCTGTTTAACAAGTGTTTTTACCTTTTCGACATCAAGGACTGGAGAATATAAGACATGGTTTAAATTTTCCTTATTCAATTTTCCATTTTCTATAGCCAGACGACGGGCAACTTCCTGAGATAGAACCAAATTTGCTGTGCCTTCTTCGATCCCAGAATAAATTCCAAGAATGTGATTTTGCATTCTCCCAATTCTTGATGTTACTGCTCCATAGCGCTTGTTCATTTTTGTGATGCCAAGCACAAAGAGGAGTTCCTCAAACGTAGCATCCCTTAGGGTAACTACACAGGGAAACAGAGTTCCAGGGATGATAAAATCTGGTTCCCGGATTGCAGATGTGGGACCTTTTGCAAAATTATCTCCAGGTGCATTCTGGAATTTTTCTTCGATTATTACGCTGGAATCCCTTATTGAATATGCTGTATCATACATCACTCTCGATGTCACAGAAACCGCATTCTCCCCTGCTGCACTGCCATAAAGCATTGATTCTGGAGACTCCTGATTCATCTTATTGACATCCATTGTGTCTGTTATACCAAGAAAATTCCTTTGCAGCTCTTTTCCTTTTCTTCGATCACTTCCTGTTTGTTTTCTTTTGAACATCATAACAGGAGAATAGTCAACAAGCCCATCTTCTGCACTAATTCCCACAGTTGCAATATCGGCATCTTCTCCATTTGTAGTAAAAATAGCATTGGACTGCAGTTCCCGGAGCAGTAAGATGTGAATATAATGTGCACTAGGCTCGTTTATAAGGGATTCTACAAGTCCGGGAGACAACTCCTTTTTGATTTTTTCAATACTTCCACTCTGACTCTCCTTATTCTCATTACTCATTTTTATCCCTCGATTTCTTTTGATTTGTTTCTTTCATCCCAATAGTCTCTGCGAATCCTCAAGATTGATGAATAATACCCATCAGCAAGATTGTTTGACATTTTTTTCAGTCTTCCAGGTTTGCCATCACAAATCCCTTTTAAAATATTCTCTACAAAAAAATCAGCGAATTCATCTGTTTTAACATCAATGCCTTTTTTTTCTGGTATGTATGCCTGCTCATCTCCCATCCGATCGATTGTCTTCAGAATTCGACCGGAAATTGTGCATTTGTAATCATTACTTGAAAGTTCCACACCATGTAACTCAGTTACTGCTTTAACCGCTTCTCGAAAAAGCCTCTCCAATGAATGTGGTTTATAGCCTTTAGGCTGTGCTATTTTAAAACCCAATTCTGCAAGATGACTAATTTTATCTGATACATTCATTTATTTTACCTTTGTACTGTGTGATCCAGAAACAGAGCCTCGTCCAGTAAATCCCGGATATTGACATCAGCAAATTCACTACCTGAGTTTCTGTATACCATTTTCAGAAGATACGAGCCTGGAAGTTTTTCATCTCTCA
This sequence comes from Methanosarcina sp. 2.H.A.1B.4, assembly GCF_000979385.1. Taxonomy (NCBI): domain Archaea; kingdom Methanobacteriati; phylum Methanobacteriota; class Methanomicrobia; order Methanosarcinales; family Methanosarcinaceae; genus Methanosarcina; species Methanosarcina sp. 2.H.A.1B.4. The sequence goes on along the minus strand of NZ_JJOV01000033.1, from coordinate 51,861 downwards.
CAATTCTCAGAAATTTAGAAAATAGAGAGTCTTTCATTCCTGAACTTGCATATCCAAGACGAATCAACGCACTGGCAGCCTTTATTGTATCTTCAAGTTGAGAAAGAGCTATGGACTTCCCATAAAATTCTGTAACATGAGAATTTATTGAATCAATGCCTATAATTTCTTTGAAATCCCTTCCACGCATTGCAGGAATAGGAGACCTGCTCACTACAACCCTCATCCCGGTATATGCTGCAATAACCATGGCAATATAAACCCCAAAGAAATGGAATTCAGTGGTGTTTTCGGATGGTTTATAAAAAACTACACTGGCATTCCCAATGTTGTTAATATATCCCTGTGCCATATACTGAAACATATTCATTCCCTTGGCTTTTTCACCTTCGTTAATCTCAGCTGCTAGAGACCCGAGCCAGGAATCATAGATGTCAACATCACCCTCTTTTTCAGGATCACTGACAGCATATTTTGAATTAAATATTTTTCTTGAAAGTTCCGCCGTTCTTACCCGAGATTCATCTGAAAATTTTGTAAATATTGTTTCGACTAAGTCCCAAGATTCTGGAGTGAAAAAGTAGTCTGGAATGAAATGGAAATAGAGCATTTCTTTGGCTTTTGAAGCATTAAACCCATTCTTTCTTAAAGCAAGCTCAACTCCGCAGGGGATGCAGGTAAGTATATTATCTGGCTTGGTTTTGCCCACAAAAACCCTGTTTGTGAAATTGAAACTAATAAAAGAATTTTTATTTTTCATGTCTTCTTTTTTGAGTAAAGTGCCACGGTTGCATAGGTTGCATATTTTTCCACTTGATTCATATTCTTTAAAATGGTCACTAAGTTTTGAGCTTTCATTTAAATAAATAGTTCCATTCACCGAAAGAACATCCTGAAGATATTCTGTGAATTCTCTTCGGTAAATATCGGTTTTTTCAGAGATGAAGGCATCCCATTGTTCCATATTAATGAGTTCATTTCGAATTTGGCTTACAATATAATTGGTTGCTACTGGAACATCGGCATTTCTTAACTTTATCCCGTTACATTCCTGATTCATCACGCACTGACCAATGGCGTAAGAATACTCCCATTTTCCACCATTTGCAAGATAGGAAGGATTTTTGTCCATTATTTTTAGTAGGGGGGTTTTAACATTATCTGGCACCTTCCAGATCTCGCAAGTTTTTAACAAAGCCTGCTTGTTATCAGAAATCATATTAGATACAAAGGTTTTATGAACTGTGGCTACAGCCCTTGAAAATTCTAATAAAATATTTTGGCCTTCACTAGTTATTTCAAGTTCAATAGGAACAATCTCATCTACACGGTTCATCCCCTCTATTATCGAATCAGATAGACCAGTTCTTTTTTCTGAATGGGCCGATGTTATGGATTTACTAATAAATGCACGAAGCATTGCTTCAGGCCCACTGAAAAAATAATATTCATCACTTAGCCCATAATACCCGAGTCTTGGAGTCTCTAATTTTTTAGTCAAGGATTCAGAGTCACTTAATGCGGGTGTTGATTGTTGAATATTATTCTCAAGAGTCAGATACATCTTTTCAATAAATTCTTCAGATACGGCTACATGCTGCATTCCACGGGACAGATATACACAACCGTCTTGGTAGGCCATGAGCATGATCAATCCATGCTCCTCCATTAAATCAGCCACTGACTTGTTGATTATACCCGATAGTATGCCTTTAACATCATCCAAAAGGTGGTACTGGAGATTTAATTGGTCTTCTGGTGAATTTTGTGGAAATCCGTCCCTCAAGGCAGTTAGGGATCGAATAGAGGCAGCTTCTTCAGGAGATGTACAGCTTGCCATGTTATCCATCAAATACAAAAAGGGCTCTAAATCCATAAACCGGGAAGTGCGAGCACCAGGACGGGAAAATCTGCTTTTGTGAAGAGAAACAGCAACTGAAAAATAATCTTCATCTGTTAACTTTGGTGCAAATTTTCTTAATCCTGCTATTTTTACAAAATTTTCGACTGCTTCTACAGGGATTTCGAATTCTGCGTCCATAAAATCATGCTTTACTGCAAAGTTATCATCCATAAATTCTCCAAATTCCAGTTTATGGAGATCATGTACCACAAAAAGCGCCACACAGTTTCTTAATCCCTGCTCATCCAGTGACACAACATTGAATTTATCGAGAGCTTCATTGAAGCGGAGAAGAAATAGTATACCATTTCTAATATGATTGAGCATGCTTTGGTCAGTTTTTCCAAATTCAACGCTTTTTGCAGCTTTGAACCCCATACCCATTTCTACAAGGTTAATGTCCACTTCTTTAATGTACTCTTCAAAAAGGGCGGGATTCTCTTTTTCTTTTTCATTAGAAATTGAAGGAATGTCTCCAAAAATTTTTAGATTCCTAATTTGATCCTGTAAAGCATCTGATACCATTATAATACCTCATTCACTTCAACATCCACACATCCACATCCTCGGCTCACAGCACTTCCGACTCCACTGTATTCCGCAAAAATAGAAAGTATCAAAATTGCATTTTTGATATCTTGGGGAACATTTTTGGAAAACATGTAAGTGCATTTTCCGGTGAATCCAGGATTAAAAATGGGCCTGTAATGACCCTTGTTTTTATCAAAAATAGTATTAATCATCACATTATGCGTTTGATAGGAGCTTGCATCCGGCATTTCCAGAATATACCGTGAAATTTCGTCCCTTTCAAGATCCATTTTTAATTCACTTGGACAGATGGAATTCCACTTCGAAAGTAAGGAATAAAAAACTGCTGTCCGATGAGGAAACATCTCATAGGACTTACTGTTTTTATATTGGATACAGGTAGGTGTTTTGAATTTTACATTTATCGAGATAGTCTTACCATTTAGTTCCGCAACTTTTCCTAAAATTTGGTCAAAGCTTTCATCCTCAGATTGGCATTCGACTACTTCTAAGTCCCCACCATCCAACTCAATTACGATATTTTCTTCTGAAATTGAGAAAAGAAGTTGACTTATTAAAGCTTTAAATATCTCAGATTCTTTTGGATCAATTATACCAATGCGGGTTTCGTACACGTTATCAGGGGAAATTGTTCTATAGTTTTGTCTTTCACCTCTCCGGAATCTGCCACTTAACCCACTTGTTGAAACTGAACCTATGGAAGAATCGTGTATGTGTTTACTGATCTCCTCATTTCCAGATTTAATTCTGGCCAGGAGAGCTGAATATATCTGATAGCCATTGCTTGCAGGAATCTCAAATTTTGTTTTTGGCTTAAACTTTAGGATTATTTTCTGAGGCATCTATTTATCTATTAACATTCAACAAATATAAGGCTTCCTATAAAATGCAATAATTGCAATATAATGAAATTGTGTTGGGACATTTGCACAGATGTGATGCAAAAGTTATTCATATGAAATAATCTCATATAAAAGAAAGATGAAGACCTATGTCTCTTTACTCGGATTTGACACCTCACAATTTTTTTCACTTATCGTGAAATACGGAATCGAGAAAAACGATAGAATAGTCTTAATAAAACCCCAAGATGAAAGTGATCAGCGTGGGCAACAATCAGTAAGAGAAATTGAAGATATAGCCAAAAAAATTGACCAATCTATTAAAGTAGACGTCCACAAGGTTAATCATCTTGATTTTAACTCTATGCTGTTGTCGATAATTGATCTATTTGAAAGCATTGAGACAGAAATAATTGCCAATATTTCCGGAGGCTCAAGAGACATATTTTTAGCGTTCTCAATTGCATGCCTGACTCAAACAGAAAAAATAAGTAAAGTCACTAATTATAGTGATGTAGATCGTGAACTCCGAGAAATTCAATTACCTCACATCGTAAATGCTCTGGATGAAAAACTAAACATATTGCTGGAAGATATTGCAAAATATGAACCCACCATAGCATCAGAAATAGCTGATCGTTTGCAAATTTCTGAAAGCACAATTTCTAGAAATCTCAACAAACTAAAGGAACTGAAAGCAATTAATGTTAACCATCAAGGAAAAACAAAGTACATTTCTACTACAACTACAGGGAAGATCTTTTTAAAAATAAAAAACTAAATTAAAGCGTCCTTACAGTGATGACAATTGACCTGTTGTTATCTCGAAATGAAGCTTATGCCCAAATTATCGAAACTTTTATGCCTCGAATTTCTCTTCCTTCCCCTCAACTCTCAAATTTTCACATTTTATCTCAAGAAATGAAAAAAAAGAATCTCTGACACATTACATTATCGGGGGAAGCATAGAAAGAGTAGAAAGTGGGTAAACTTTCTCATCAGAACTTCAGACATATTAAGTCCTTCTCATTACTGAGCAAATAGAAAAAAATACTTGTGAAGACATTCAATTAATTGGCAGACAGACAAAGATTGCACAAATGGATCCGCCTGCAGACCAGACTGCCGGCAAAATATATGGGAACAAGAAAACCAGGAAACATGGGGGAGAAAGGAGTTCAAAGATGCAGTATGGGGGTACTGTATCAGAAAAACTCCCTGCTCCCTTAAATTTTCTTAGCCTTCAATCTGCTCTTCTCTCAGTCTGCTCTTCTCTCAGTCTGCCCTTCTCTCGATCTGCCTTTCTCTCAGTCTGCTCTTTCTGCTCTGTTCTGTATCGCCTGTTCATTAACGAAATATTTAATCGCGATTTTCCGGTTTTCATTTTTGATTTTTCCACAGCCTAACTTTCCACAACTCATTTTTCCACAACTCATTTTTCCGCAACTCATTTTTCCGCAGCTTATTTTTCCGCAGCTTATTTTTCCATAGCCTTGACCCGGAGGTCTTCGGGGAATTTTTCGATTGCGTATCTGAGGGAGGTCCTGGGCATTTCTTTTTTGTTTTTCATGACATAATCGAAGACTTCCTGCAGGTGGGGTTTGCTGGCTTCTTTCAGCATCCAGCCGTAGCCTTTCCGGACGAGGTCGTCTTTATCTGTAAGGAGCAGGTCTGAGATTTCGAAGATCTCCGGCAGGAAAAGGCCTTTTCTTGCAGGCAGGACAAGCGTTACTGCGGACGCACGCCTGAGCCAGCGGTTGTCCGATTGGGTCCAGAGCTTGAGGTTTTCAATATAAGGTGGGAATTTTTCGATAAAAGAGCCAACCGCGTGGTTGCAGAGGGTGTCGCATTTCGCCCAGTTGTTAACGTAGTTTTCGACCCAGTGCTCAAAAATAGAGAAGTCGGCTTCGGTGTATTCGGCTCTTACCTGGTATGCCCATTCAAAGGCGATATAGGCTTCCTCGCAGTAGTCCGACTGCAGGAGTTCTTCACACAGGAAAAAGATATTTTTTTTGTCCGCCTGCCCTGCATTTTTCAGTTCCTTAAAATAGTCCTTTGCGATTTTTCCGACAACGGAAGACTTAACTCCATAGCACTTCACTTCCTCTTTAAAAAAGCGGGAACAACTATTTTTTGTCTTTTCGTCAACGCTTCCGGCCAAGTCCTTCCTGATCCTGGATACGACATCGGTTTGCACAGTTTTGTATTTAATAAAAGGTTTACTTATATCTTATTTTTCAGGCACGAGAAATGGTCAGATATGAGAAAGATACGCTGATCCGGATAAAAGGTACCTGATCCGGATGAGAAAGGTACGCTGACTCGGATGAGAAAGGTACGCTGACTCGGATGAGATATGTTGAAAAGAGATCTGTTGAAAAGAGATCTGTTGAAATAAGATCTGTTGAAATAAGATCTGTTGAAATAAGATCTGGAAAAAAAATCCGGAAAGAAAAATGGAAGGCGTTAAAAACATTTTTCATGAGGAAAGCTCAATTTTCCATCATGCCTCAAGTGAAGATTCGCCCTCAGGAACTTTCCGATGCCGAGCGTTTTTTTGAAATTCTCACACACACGGACTTTGAGTTTATAGAAATCCCGATCGAAACCCTTGAGGATGAAAAGCGATTCCTGAATCTGAACGAGGTAAAACGGAAAACCAATTTTGAACACAACTATTCAATTCTTTTTGACGGAAAACTGGCAGGAATCTGCGGGATCAGGATAGACCAGCACAGGCCGTGGGCGGGGGAAATCGGTTATCTTGTGGATAACGCTTACCAGGGGAAAGGGGTTGCAACCGAAGCTGTAAAGCAGCTTGAGAAAATTGGTTTTGGCGAACTGAAATTACAGAGGATTGTTATCCTGATGGATATTCGAAACCTCGCAAGTGAACAGGTTGCCCGGAAGTGCGGATACGAAAAAGAAGGGGTCGCAAAAAAGATCCACAGGATAAGGAAAGAGTATTATGACTGCTTCGTATATGCCAAAACCAGGTGAGCAGCAGGTGAGCAGCAGGTAAGCAGCAGGTAAGCAGCGGGCAAGTAACAGGGCAGCAACAGGTGAGCAGTAAAAATAGAGTTCGGATCGACCAGTGGGAAAAAAATAAAAAAGGAGGAAACAAGGCCTGAATTCGGAGGGTCTGTAAAAACTCAGACCAGCCCCACAGTTTCTATAAGGCTGACTCCGTACCAGACTACCATAAGGTTGTTTATCGTTACCAGGATACCTACGGATTCTATTATGTGTTTTGTGAGAGCCCAGCGTCCCTTTGACGTTTTTATTATCGGTGCTACGTAAAAGAGCAAAACGACAAATGCAATTTTGATAAGCAGGAGATGATAAATTCCGTACTTTTCCAGGATCATTGCAGGAACAGGGTTATATTCTGCGCCGAACGGCAGCGCGTAAAAGGTAGAGGCCCAGTCTCCGATCACATAGAAAAGGATGATAAACCGGATATCGTACAGAAAAGACCTGAACGAACTCCGAATATAGTTAACTTTCAACAAAAACCCCCCTCAAGTACTTCTCTGTTTTTCGGTTAAAGCGACTTTAGATTATAAGATTATATAAACGTAAGAAACTAAGATAGAGGTTTACAAATTTTAGGAAGGGGGACGTAACTGGTTTTAAGAATATTTGATGAGTTTACAGGCTACCGAATATGGAACGAAAGTCTAAACAAACTTAAATAAGCAAATAAACAGGCAAATATTTATTTAACAGGATTTATTAGAACTGAAACGAAAAAAGAAAAAATAAAGGCTCCTGATATTGTTTGTAAATAAATTTCATATGTTTTTTCTAACAGATGCCCCGTGTTTCTAATATATGACATGAAGGAATTTTTCTAGTCGGATTTGTCGGTAAGTTAAGGACTATGTTGCAAGTATGGAAAAGGTATAAAAAGGAGAATTTCGACTAAAAGGAAAACTCCGACGAAAAGATAATTCCAGTAAAAAGTGATCCCGCAAAATCCAGAAGTGAGCCCTGCTGGAAATAACGGTTAAAGTACGAGCTGAAAGTGGCTAAAGTACGGGCTGAAAGTGGCTAAAGTACGAGCTGAAAATCTGATTTCAAACTAAAAGATGATACTAATGGCTGAACAATTGGCTGAACAATTACAAACCCCGGGGATGGAGAACTTTCCCTCCCTGCTGGAAATGAAAAATGTTACGGTGGTCAGAGGCGGGAAAAAGATCCTTGACTCTGTATCCCTTTCCATCAAGCCCGGAGAACATGTTGCAATTATCGGGCCCAATGGCTCCGGCAAGTCCTCCCTTATAAAGACATTAACAAAAGAGTACCACCCACTGGCAGGAGCCGACGGGCTCGTACTGAAAATCATGGGTAAGGAGACCTGGAATGTTTTTGAGCTAAGGAATCTACTCGGGATAGTCTCCGGGGAACTCCAGCAGACTTGCTGCCGCCAGATCCGGGTCCTTGATGTGGTACTCTCCGGGTTTTTCAGCAGCATAGGCATATATTACAACCACGAAGTGACCCCTGAAATGGAAGCCAGCGCAGAGGAAGTTCTGGAGTTCCTTGAGATTTCCCACCTCGCAGACAGGTCGATGTGCGAACTTTCCACAGGAGAAGCAAGAAAAGTTCTGATAGGGAGGGCTCTTGTGCACGACCCGCAGGCTCTCTTCCTGGACGAGCCTGCAAACAGCCTTGACTTAAAAGCCCTTCACAGTTTCCGCGAAAGTGTCCGGAAAATTGCGCATTCAGGCAAAAGTGTGATTCTTGTCACCCACAACCTGCAGGATGTCATTCCCGAAATCAGCCGTGTGGTCCTCATAAAGGAAGGGAAAGTCTTCAGGGATGGGAAAAAGGAGGAAGTCCTGACAGATGCAAACCTCTCTGAACTTTTTTCCCTCTCCGTAAAAGTCCTGGAAAAAGAAGGTTACTACCAGACCTGGAGCTGAAGAAAAGCATATTCCGGTTCCAGCCCTGAAAATCCACCCTTTCCAGAGCTTACCGGGACAGAGGAAAAGGATTCAAAATTTAAAAACCCACGTTTTCCACTAAGAGTTATTAGCTCTCCCGATAAGGATATTCTTTAATAGTCCCGGATAAAGTCTATATCATGACAGTGATGGGCATAATAGGCTGCAGGATCTTCGAGGATGAAATTGTTCATGTGCTTTCAAATGACCTTAAAGTGGAAAGAATTTACCTCGTAAAAAACGAAGAAAACATAGGCCTCCTGAACAAACTTGAAGCTCAAGGGCTTGAGCCAGTGGTCCTACCTGTTTACGAGATCAGGGCTTGCCTGGAGCAAAGTGATGAATTCAGCGTCATTGTCCAGCTTCAGGAGATCGGGCTCCATATGAACCCTTCAAGGCTCAGAAGTAAAACATATACAAACCTGAGCCTTATGTCCGGGTTTGCAGACGGAATCCTCCTTTTTTACGGGCTCTGCGGGCATGCGTTTTCCCGGATACAGACCGATTTTGCGCATACCGGATGCTCTCTACAGCTGCTGCAGGACAGAAGCACAGGCGAACCGGCCAGACCCCTTGAAGACTGCATTGCAGCGACCCTTGGAGGCAGCTCTCGCTACCGGAAAATTCTAAAAAGCCACAGTGATACATTGTTCTTAACTCCCATGTGGGCCTTAAACTGGAAAAACGCTTTCGGAGTGGATGATGAATTGCTTTCGGGTTTCGAATTCACCCCTGAAAACCTGAGAGAACTCGGGTATCGAAAAGTTGCAAGGGTCGACACAGGACTTTCCTATGAACCTGATTTTGAGAAAAAAATAGAAGAATTTGCGCTTAACTTCGGTTTCGAAGTCATAGAATTTGAAGGTAGCACTGAAATAGCACAAAAATCGTACAATCAAATGCAAAATATGCTGCTCAGACCCCACTTAAAGCCTGAAAACATTTTGTTCAAAAAGAGCTTAAAGAGTTTTAGTACCTGAGGATTGACTCAAAAACGATTAACTTTTTTTGAAATTCGAAACTATCTTGAAGGTATTACGTCAAGTTATTGAAATATACCAGACGGTTAATTAGTGCATTTTAATAACGCTCATGTATATAAGGATACACTGAAAATAATAACTGGATATTTTTAAAAGTAAAAATATAGCTTTGTAGAAAACCTGATTTGTAGAAAACCTGATTTGTAGAAAACCTGATTATATGATTTTTTTAAGAATATAATTTTTAAGAACATTATTCTGGATATTACATGAAATCCCTCAGGGGCCACCCTGTCAGCTTTCAAAATGAGAATACAATGAGTTGCACATGCCAGAGGAATTAAACATGCCAGTAATGACCATAATAGGGTGCAGGATGTTCGAAGACGAGATAATGCACCTTCTTGAAAACGACCCTGAGATTGGAAAAGTGCTCGTAGTGGAAAACGAAGACTGCAACGGTATCACGAGAAAGATGGCCGAAGCAGGAATTGCATACACTGCTCTCCCCCTTGAAGAAATTCCCGAAAAATCGGCAGGGGAAGATAGAGGTTTAACCCTGATTGTATACATGCTTGAGCTTGCCCTGCACGCAATCCCTGAAAACCTTAAAAAAACCGTTTATTCAAAAGTTGAACTTATGGCTCCCCGCTCGGATGGAGTCCTGCTCTTTTACGGGCTGTGCGGAAACGTACTCGGAAACATTGAAGAAGACTTCAAAGCCCTGGACTGCAAGGTCTGCATCCTCAAAGAAGAAAACGGAGAAATCGTGGATGACTGCATCGGGGCTGTACTCGGAGGCAGGGGACAGTACCTCAAAGCCCTGAAAAACTGCAGAGGAGTAGGGACCTTTTTCATGACCCCCATGTGGGCCGTGAACTGGAGGGAAATGATCCGGACTGCAGGCCTGAGCCAGAACCCGGACGATATTAAGATGTCAAAGTTTGTCTTTGACTATGCGGGTTACAAAAAGGTTGCAAGGTTAAATACAGGCCTTGCCTATGAAAAAAACTTCGATGCCTGTGTAAAGGAATTCTCTACCCTCTTTGAGTTTGAGGTCACAGACCTCGAAGGGACTCTGCAGCTTGTAGAGAATTGTTACGCAAAAATAAAAGCTTCAGTTCTCGACGCTTGCCCTCACACTCATGCCTAAAAACGGGTCTGAAAAGCTTCTTTTCCAACCTTGTTTCAGTCCTGGAATCTTTTTCATTTTTCTTCTTTTTTTCTATATTTCTTTCCTTCGTGATTTCCTTCGTGATTTCCTTCGTGATTTCCTTCGTGATTTTGAGCAAAAACCAATAGCCGGTCGAAATCTTTAGAAAGGGATTTTAGATCGGCTCTGGATTATATTGAGTTTACAGTTTTCGGTCTCACACCTATCACATTATGTTCTCCGCCTTACCGTCCCCTATCAGTTTCCTTTATCAATTTATAAGTATTAATATTCAAAGGCAAATTAAAAAAGGACACGAAATCTTAACTGCAAAAGACCTGAGGGGGAATTCAGGAGTTGAGAAACCATTTCATAATAATTGCCGGAGAAGAGGCAGGTCCTGCATCAAATAAAATGGGTGGGATCTGGAACGTCATTAATGAAGAGGCACATAGCCTTGCGGCTCTCTTTGACTCCGGAAAACTCAAGGCAAAAGAAGACACGGAAATCCTTGTTGCAGGGCCATATTTCGGGCACAGGGGCGCGGACTGGAACCGGGGCTTGAGCAGGATTACGGATATGAACGGGCTTGATCCTCTCAGCTCTGACGGAGAGCTAGAGAAAAATCTGAAAGCCCTTGAAAACGAAGGCATTAAAGTTTTCACAGGAGAAGAAATGGTAGGGAAAACCCGGATAGGTTACCTGCAATTTCAGACCTCTGATTTTGGAAAAATCCGCTCAGCATATATGGGAAAAGAGATGACTCTCGAAAGCAGGGTCAAAACCGAAGCCTATGAACTCCTGGGGCTTGACTCCCTGAGATATGAAAGCATGCCAAATGGCGCGGAATATACCCATTACCTTTCTCTTTCGCATTCGATTTCCGAGCTTATCCGGCTCCTTGTAAGTTCGGCTCCCAAAACTGCCGACACCTGGGCAGAAGAGGCAGGCTCGGGTAAAGATTTAATTCCCTGTCCCGGGGTTTCCCTGCACTGCCATGAGTTCGGGGTATTTTATGCGCCTGCGAGACTTAAGAAACTGGGAGTCCCGATAAATACTGTCGCAACCCTGCATGCTACCCTTCCTGGCAGGGCTGCCGGATATAACTCCATTCAAAAAAGAAGAAACAATGACAGTACATGGCCTCCCGGTGTGCCTGAAAACCTTTCCTCCCTCGAAGCCCTTGCCCTGTACGCAGACACGGTTACGGCAGTAGGGGAATCTACCCGTCAGGAAGCCAGACTTTTTTACGGGATTAACGGGATTGTCATCAGAAACGGGATAACCATCGCATCCGAAAAAATAGACTGGAACCGGAAAGAAAGCTGCCTTGAACATATCCGGAATTTCCTTTCCGAAAACCTGTACAGATATCACGGAGGGGAAAAGATCGAACCCGAAAAGATCATTCCCATTTTCACAATCTCCCGCATAGAGGTAGAAAATAAAGGATACCCTGACCTTCTCGATTCCCTTGTGGCTCTCGAGCATGTAATAAGGAACAGCATCCTGGAAGGGCACATGGAAGAGGGGATAAAGGTAATCTGCTTCCTTGTAGCTGCAGAAGGCCCAAAAAATAACCTCCCGGAAGGGTTTCCGGTAAACCTGCCAAAAGATGTGCTTGTAGGAAACGAGCTGAGGCTTCAGCAGATGATAGAGGAGAGAGGGCTGGATTTCCCGAAGATGGTAAGGGGAAAGCGTTCAGTTGCAGCGGTTCTCTACCCCCAGATTATCTCAACAGAGGACGGAGGGCTGGGAATGGGAGTAAGGGACTTTATGGCAGGCTGCTGTGCCGGTGTTTTTCCCTCCCGCTACGACCCGTTCCTGCTCACGGGACTTGAAGCCGGAAGAGAGGGGACCCCAAGCGTGGTAAGCCGGGTCTGCGGTTTCAGTGATGCCATAAAAACTATTGAGTCCCTGGTAGAAGGTCTTGGTGGAGTAATAGTGGTAGACAACATAGACCTTTCTTACTATGAGACCGTCCTTGACTACGCCCTGGCAGTCAGTTACTTTACCAGAAATTTCGTAGACGACCGGGTGAAATACAAACTTCTCTGCAGGGAAGCTTTTCTCCTTGCAAAGGATATGGACTGGGAAAACCCTACAGAACAGTATTATGAACTGATAAGCGGGGCACGCTTCTGTAAGCAGGAAAATGAAGTCTCCGGGAAAGGGAAAAAATGAAATCCGGAACGAGTTGAGGTTTTCCGAAAATGTCAGAAATCAGAAAGCATTATTTTCTCCCCGAATACTGCATAATTGCTGAAGAGAGAGCTAAAAGACCTTCGGATTTTGCAGGGGCAGCCGGAGGTTCCGAAAAAAGCGCTCCTGAAAACTGCGTGTTCTGCGGGGGAAATGAAGAAAAAACGCCTCCTGCAACTGCGGTATATAAGAATGGGGAGGTCTTTGCCGATACCGGGGAAAATAGAGTACACGACTGGGATTTTCGCTGTTTTCCAAACCTTTATCCTGCACTTTCTCCTGCACCTTCTCCTGCACCTTCTCCTGCACCTTCTCCTGCACCTTCTCCTGCACCTTCTCCTGCACCTTCTCCTGCACTTTCCCCTGCGCCACCGTCCCCCCGATTTCACGGAAAAGATCTTGAAGTTTTCCAGGGATCCGGTTTCCATGAGGTAATAGTGGAGTCCCCTGTGCACGGGAAAAACCTGAAGGACTTCTCCGACACTGAAATATCCGGGCTTATGAGGGTCTATAAGGACAGGGTTTGTCATTACGCAGCCCATGAAAAAATCCTTTATGTCTCCCTGTTCAAAAACTCTGGAAAAGCCGCAGGCGCTTCCCAGGACCATCCACACAGCCAGCTCATCGCCCTGCCGGTTTGCCCTCCTATTCTGGAAAAGGAACTGAAGGCTATTAGAGAAGGAGAAAAGTGCCCTTACTGCGTTCTCCTTGAAACAGAAAAAGCCTCATCACGCCTTATCCATGAAAATAACAAGTTTGTGGCTTTTGCCCCTTATTATTCAATAGGGCCCTTTGAAGTCTGGATCCTTCCAAAAGAGCATATAAGTTTTCTTGGGGATTTTAGTCCGGAGCTTCTTTTTGCCCTCGGTGAGATTTTGAGAACTGTCCTCAGGAGTTATGCAAAAGTATTCGGAAACATGCCCTATAACCATATGTTCTACCAGCTTTTTGAAACTCCGGAGTACCACCTGAACCTCAGGCTGCTGCCCCGGATCTCCACTACTGCAGGGTTCGAATTGAATACCGGAATTTATATCAATACTGTTTCTCCGGAAAAGGCAGCCTCATACCTGAGGGGGGGATGAATGAGTTTTCTCAGGATAAATCCGGGAGAGAAAAACAAACAACTGAAGTGAAAGTTTCCAGTGAAAAACAGGTGGAATAAACCGGAGATATGTTTATGTACAATTAAAAAGGAATAAAGTTAGGGAAGTATAGAGATGCATCCTTAATGCGAAAATTGTCCTGTAGACCATGCATATTTAGATAATTCCTGTTCAGAACAGGTACGTGAAGGGTTTAAGGGGAATACGTACAGAGAAATTACAGCAGGAAAAGAGTAACCTGAGTTTATCAATCTGGAAAAATATATATTAACCCGATAAGCTGAAGGGTTTGAACAGCACAGGCTGGGGGAAGCCTGGAACTTTTAGTAACCGTGATGTCCTTCACTTTGACAAAAAGGAATGAGTGAGTCTATGAAAAAGATTCGAATAGGAATGTTTAGTTGGGAAAGTTTGTATTCGATACGTGTAGGAGGTATTTCTCCCCATGTATCCGAACTCTCTGAGGCTCTTGCAGCTAAGGGTCATGAGGTTCATCTTTTTACCCGAGGCCTTGAAAACAATGATGAAATAATCAGGGGAGTCCACTACCACAGAATTGCATGTGATCGGACTGGGGGAATAGTGGAGCAGATGAACAGGATGTGCGACGCTATGTATTGCCGGTTTCTGGACGTGCGTGAAGAGGCAGGAGAGTTTGGTATTCTCCACGGGCACGACTGGCATCCTGTAAACGTCCTCTGCAGGATTAAAGCCCAGTTTGGACTGCCTTTCGTCCTGACCTTCCACAGTACGGAATGGGGGCGCAACGGAAACCTTCACGGAGACTGGTGGGAAGCAAAAGAGATTTCGCACAGGGAATGGCTTGGAGGGTATGAAGCTTCCGACATAATTACGACATCTACTGTTTTGAAAGAAGAAGTCAGGCACTTATACAAAATTCCCGATTATAAGCTCTGGGAGATCCCCAATGGAATAAATGTGGGAAAAATAAAAAGGGAAGTTGATCCTGGAAAAATAAAGAGAAACTACGGAATCCACCCATGCCTTCCTGTAGTGCTCTTCACCGGAAGGATGTCCTACCAGAAAGGACCGGATCTGCTCGTCGAAGCTGCAGCAAAAGTCCTGAGGAAGAGGGATGCCCAGTTTGTACTCATAGGAGAAGGGGATATGCGGGCTCAATGTGAAAACCAGGCTCAGCGGCTTGGCATAGGGGACTCCTGCAATTTCCTTGGGTACGCCCCGGATAACACTGTCATAGACTGGTTCAACGCCTGTGACCTTGTCTGTGTCCCAAGCCGGAACGAACCCTTCGGGATAGTTGTACTTGAGGCATGGGATGCGAAAAAGCCTGTGGTTGCAAGCGATGCAGTCGCTCTTGTTGAGAACTTCAGAACAGGAATCATTGCTCATAAAGAGCCCTCTTCTATTGCCTGGGGTCTCAACTATGTACTTGAGGGGCTGGGCCGCAACAGGATGGGAGAGAAGGGGTACGAACTCCTGAAAAAGAGATACAACTGGGAAACGATAGCTGAAAAAACCCTTGAAGTATATGAAAAAGTAATCGAAAAAACCTGAATGCTTAAAAACCTGAATGCTTAAAAAGATGAGTACTTAAAAAATTTGAAGAGGAAAAGATTATAGTATCCTCTTCAAATTCAAGGGCGGATTTTCCAACCAGTAAAATATACAATAATTTTATCACACATTTATGAAGTTGAATGTGCCTCTTAAGTATATTTTTCAGACCTGGCTAAATTTTTAAATATTCAGCAAATATGTGAAACTTACTTTTTTCCATACAATTTAAAGAGGAAGATGTTAACTGTCTTCCCCATCGTCCTCATCAAATTCTTTATAACTGTCACTTCCTACCATTGCTGCCGAGATTGAGTCAATCCCATCAAGCCATTCTGCAACAATGCCGTATGGAAGCTCAGCCATAACCTCTTCAGGCAGGCTTTGTCCTTTGAGCACGATTGCACCGCACTGTGCAGTGTAATCAAGAGCAAGTTCAAGGTTATCAGAGGCTTCGGCGTCGATAGCTTCTTTTATAAGTTCTTCGAGATTTGATTCATCCTCATAGTCACCCATAAAATAGCATTCAAAGGCGACAAGTGCCCCCATAAGAGAGGTCTGTACCGAATCGATCATAAGGTCGATATCTTCGGAAATGGGCTCGACCTCGGAAAGCACGATATCCCTGATCTCCTCAAGAATCTTTAAAGCTTTCTCTTTAGAGAGCAGATCTTTTTCAAAGCGAACGGTTACTTTCAGGCAGGCAAGGATCACATCATCAACCATATTGACGAATACAGCGCTTTCCTTCCCGGCTTCTTCTTCGGTTTCTTTTATTTGAAAACCGCTTTCCCTTGCCCGTCCGAGCCAGTTTTCCCAGCGCTTTTGGGTATAAAATTCATAGGGGGGGACCTGGTTCATATCATGTTCAGGCACTTATAACACCGCTTATATACATTTTTTATTAATTAATAATCGATCTTACTATTACTAAAAGGTGTTTGTTTATGTTCACCAGGCAAGTTTCACTTTTTTTAGAGAGTTGCCAGCTTCACATTTTGAGTCAAGGCTTTCAAGGACATCTACAATTTTGCATTTGTCCCCTTTTAAAAGCCCTTCCGGGTGACAGATCTCATACACACCGCACTCTCTCTTGCCACATTTGGTGGGCTCATACATAATTTTTGCCCCTTCAACAGCTTTTCTTGATTCCATAGTTGTCAGGATAGGAGCCCTGCTGACGTCTACAGCAAGTACCCCGCTGTCATGCAGGAAACATTCATGTATGTCTTTACTTTTTATTCTCTCGACCCTATACCTGCGCCCGGGTTCAAGGTTAAGGCAGGTGTTCTTCAGCCGGCATTTCTTGCATTCTGGCATTTCACCTTTGAATATGAATTCCAGCCCTTCCCTTGCCAGCCGTGATCCGATGAGTGTTATTTTGGTATCGCTTTCTGTCATAATAGTTCTTCCATTTAAATTTATTCTGGCATTTATTGAATTATCGGGATTCCTGGAGCTTATCCCGAAATATTTTGAATTGAAAATTGAGATTAGACCTGAAGTAAAGAATTTAAGCCAGATCATAAATAAATTAAATTAATTAAGACTCGAGTGAGCCGTTAATTATTATAAAATCTGAACCCCAGCTTAAAAGGTTCTGATATATCATTGTTTATTTTTATGATATTTCAAACAGTTGCTGAGATTCTGCTTTGGCCTGAGTTAAAACAACTTTTCAACTTATGACCTTTGTGATTTTTGCAACTTTCTCGGCTGCCGAAGGAGTAAGACCGTTTCCGAGAATTGTGTAGCGGTCCGGGCGGATACTGTGTGCATGTAACAGGGCTTCGACTATATATTTATCTTCTATGCCCAGTTCTTCTGCAGTCGTAGGAGCCCCGATCTTTTTTAAGGCATCCCTGATCTCCTGCCAGTTTCCTCCGTGCAGGTACATCATCAGGATTGTACCAACCCCACACTGTTCTCCGTGTAATGCAGGCCTTGGGGCAATCCTGTCAAGGGCGTGGCTAAACATATGTTCCGATCCCGAAGCCGGTCTTGAAGAACCTGCAATGCTCATTGCAACTCCATTCGAGACAAGGGCTTTTACCACAAGCCTGGCAGACTTCTCATGCTCTGGCTTAATCGAATCGGCAGATTCTATTACCACCCGTGCAGCCATGCGAGAGAGAGCTGCAGCGTATTCCCCGAAGTACTCGTTTCGGAGTCTGCTTGCAAGCTCCCAGTCCATCACTGCCGTATAATTGGAAATGATGTCTCCACAGCCAGCTGCAAGAAATCGGAAAGGAGCCGCCGAGATAATTTCTGTGTCCGCAACTACGGCCATAGGAGCCTGAGCCTGTACAGAAGAGCTTTTTCCATTGTCAATTATCGAGGCTCTGGAAGACGCAATGCCGTCATGAGAAGCTGCCGTCGGCACACTGATAAAAGGAAGTTCAAGCCGTGTGGAAGCAAGTTTTGCAAGGTCAATAGACCTGCCGCTTCCTACTCCAAGAAGAAAAGTCGCCTCTGTCTCGAGGGCTTTTTGCATTATTATCTCGACTTCCTCCATGGTTGCCCTACAGGTAAGAACCGTTTCTGCGCTGCACCCTGCGTTTTCCAGGAGGTTGCTCACTCTTTTACCCGCAACGTCCAGGGTAGTGTTCCCGGTCACTATCAGCGCATTTCCTTTCAGTTTCAGGTCCCTGCAGACATCTCCAATTTCCTCAAGTACACCATGCCCAATCAGCACGTCCCTTGGAAGCTGCATCCATTTTGCGCTGTTTTTATTGATGGTCAATTTCATACCCGCATGATTTTTTAGTTGTGATAAAGATTATAGTGTATACTTTATTTCGTAAAAACGGCAGGTGTAAGCCAGCCGATATTGAAGATTACTTATTGAAGATTACTTATTGAAGATTACTTATTGAAGATTACTTATTGAAGATTACTTATTGAAGACTACTTGAAGACTACTTATTGAAGATTAACATCTCAACTATCACTGCAGATATCTCTAATCATCCGGGTATTTAACACCAGCAGATAACTATACAGGTATCTGATATTGACAGATGATAATAACTGCAGAAAACATCGACAACTTATCAAATATAAACAACTTATCGAATATAATATACCTGGTTTATATACCTGGTTTAATAGGAGAACTTAATTCATTAACTTAATTCATTAACTTAATTCTCAGATGATATTAAGAACGCAATGCTTCTGATCAGTCCATTCCGCACCCTTTTTACCTTATTTAACTTTTCGTCCGGGCTTATGTAAGGAATTTAGGTACCTGACTATGATAAAACATGGATATTTCGCCAGGGGAATTTACTTAAATCAATTCTCTCTCTTCTCTCTATTGATAAGTCTGTTAACTATTACTTTTTAACAGATACAATTACATAGGTTAATTATATAAATATAGTAATATAATATCCATAGAATAATACGCCCGTATAAAATGTTTGCTTTTCCGGAAACAAAGCTTCGAGAAGGCAAAGAAATATCTGTAATTAAACCGAACACCGTTCACCAGTTGAGATTACTACATTAGATGACTACATTTATAGTTCGGAAATAAGTTTGTTTCATATATATGAGCCAGTACACAAATTCAGCTATGTACAGTAAGTATTAATTGTATTAGGCTATTGCCATTTTGAATGAGTGATAAGATGAGTTATTTAACGGATAATATATCACAATTTATCAATACCTACTATCTGGATCCCATAAGGACCGATGACGGGTATAACCTTGTAAACACTTTTACCTGGGCAGTGGTACTGGGCATTTGTATTTTCGGGGTTTTCAGGCTCCTTGAAAAGCTGGAAGTAAAGATAACACCCAGGTTCATCCTCTCAATCCTGCCATTCGTACTTGCCGGCTCTTCTCTGCGCGTGCTTGAAGATTCCCCCGCAGGCATCTTTCACCCTCCTTTCTCCTATTTGCTTATAACCCCGAATATTTATTTCCTGGTTTTCGGGATAACCGTAGTCTGCCTCTGGCTCTCAATCCGGCTGCAGAAAGCAGGGCTTGTGAAAGAGTATCATTCCGTTTTCGCAGGCTTCGGGCTGGCCTGGTTTTTATTAAACCTCGGCACACTGCTATATTATGAGAACATTGTAGTTGCTTACGTTCCGGTATTTGTGCTTG
Source organism: Methanosarcina sp. 2.H.A.1B.4 (assembly GCF_000979385.1). Lineage (NCBI taxonomy): Archaea > Methanobacteriati > Methanobacteriota > Methanomicrobia > Methanosarcinales > Methanosarcinaceae > Methanosarcina > Methanosarcina sp. 2.H.A.1B.4. Next base: position 32,516 of record NZ_JJOV01000033.1, on the reverse strand, counting down.
GAGCAGGAACAGGGTTGACCTTTACCTTTTACATGGTTGCGCGCCGCTTAAAATCCTCGATATTTACCGACCCTCTGAACCTGTCTATCCTTCTGGCCCATATGCTTGATGCTTCTTCGACATACATAGGGATAGATAAACTGGGGTACTTTGAAAAACACGTGCTTCCCTCTTATCTCATTAAACTTACTGATACTGCATTGGTTATGTATCCATTAAAACTAATTATCTTCGTAGGGGTTCTTTATGCACTTGATACCCAGTTTGAGAAAGATGAGGAGTCAAACAACCTGAAAATGCTTATTAAAATGGTTATTTTGATCCTCGGGCTTTCTCCGGCAACCCGGAACACAATCCGAATGATGCTGGGAATCTGAAATAAAGGGTAAACAGATACCTGCAGTGGACACCGGGATTCAATAAATTAAGTCTTTATTGGGGATAAACATGGAAAGAGAGGAAGACTATTATTTACGGGAGAGAAAAGGAGAAGTAAGAGCAGAAACTCCTGAAGGGGAGAGGGAGGAAAAAATATATGCTCCAGCGGAAAATGCCTTTTTAGCTGCCCACGGAGAAACAAAATTCCGGCCAGGAGGAAGAAGTACCTCAAAGGTATCTGAGTTTACCAGCTACCTGCGTTTTATCTGGCCATATGTAATATTCATTACCTTTGTGTTCTTCGGGGCTCTATTTGCAGGCTATACTTCATCGGCAAATTTTCCGGATATGGCTGATACGCTCATGGAAGGTTTCAGCTCCCGTTTCGCACCCCTCATGGATAAGCCTCCGATAGTCATTATGCTTGGAATCTTTCTCAACAATGCCTTTGTAAGCCTGCTTTTTCTTGTACTCGGGCTTGTCTTCGGTGTCCTTCCGATAATGTTTATTGCCTTTAATGGATATATTGTAGGAGTTATCTCTAACCTCGTAGCCCAGGAAAAAGGCCTGCTTTTTATTTTCCTTGCCCTTCTCCCGCACGGGATCGTGGAACTACCCATGGTCTTCATATCAGCTGGGATAGGGGTCAGGCTCGGGCACCAGGTTTTCTCTGCCCTTATAGGCAGGCCTACTGAGATCAAAAAAGAATTTAAAGAAGGGATCAGATTTTATTTCCACTGGATCGTGCCTCTTCTTTTTCTGGCAGCAGTAGTTGAGGCCTTTATTACACCTCTGATCCTGAGTTTCCTTTAAAAATCAGGTAAACGTGAAGATTGCTGTGAGAGGACAAAACAGCCACTCCAGCTTACCCTTCATTATATAAACGATTACTTCTATTAGAAAGGGTTTTAATAGGTAAAGCCGTTAATGGGGAAAAATCTAATCAGAGCTTTTGTTTCCTAAAACCTGGCAAGCTACCGCCGGGATCTGTACTTCAGGCATCTCGTCTCGAATATCAGGTTAAGAATCACATATCAGGTTAAGAATCACACAGTATCAGACCTGATCACCATCTCACAGAATTATCAACACCTCGAAAAAGCTGAGGGACATTATATATGATTGACAGGAAAGAGATTAAGGAAATCGTTGAAGGCTATTACGCGCATGCTGATAAGATTAAAGTAGGGACCATTGCCTCTCACTCAGGACTCGACATCTGCGACGGAGCAATTGAAGAAGATTTCAGGACCCTTGCAGTCTGCCAGGCAGGAAGGGAGAAGACCTACACCGAATACTTCAGAGCTCAGAGGGACCCTTACGGGAAAATAAAGAGAGGAATTGTCGATGAGGCAGTTGTATATAAGAAGTATAATGAAATTCTCCTGCCCCAGAATCAGCAGAAACTGGTTGACGAGAACGTGCTTTTTATCCCTAACCGCTCTTTTACTTCCTACTGCAGCATAGATGAAATCGAAGATAATTTCAGAGTGCCTATGGTAGGGAGCAGGAACCTTCTCAGGAGCGAGGAACGAAGCGAGCAGCAGAGCTACTACTGGATCCTCGAAAAAGCAGGGCTTCCTTTCCCGGAAAAAATAGAGTCTCCAGAGGACATTGACGAGCTCGTAATGGTAAAGCTTCCTCATGCAGTAAAGACACTCGAAAGGGGATTTTTTACGGCTTCAAGTTACGGGGAATACCTGGAAAAATCCGAAGCCCTTATAAAACAGGGAGTGATTACGCGTGAAGCTCTTGAGACTGCCAGGATCGAGCGTTATATTATAGGGCCTGTGTTCAACCTTGATATGTTCTATTCCCCAATAGAGCCGAAAATGAGCAAGCTGGAGCTCCTTGGCGTTGACTGGCGCTTTGAGACCAGTCTGGACGGGCATGTAAGGCTCCCTGCCCCTCAGCAGATGGCTCTTGCCAAGCACCAGCTCACCCCGGAATATACGGTCTGCGGACACAACTCGTCAACTCTTCGCGAGTCCCTCCTTGAAAAAGTATTCGAAATGGGAGAAAAGTATGTAAAAGCCACTCAGGAGCACTACGCACCTGGAGTTATAGGGCCTTTCTGCCTCCAGACTTGCGTGGACAAGGACCTGAATTTCTATATTTATGATGTGGCCCCGAGAGTGGGCGGCGGGACGAATGTGCATATGTCAGTCGGGCATTCCTACGGCAACTCACTCTGGAGAAGACCGATGAGTACGGGCAGAAGACTTGCCTTTGAGATAAGGCGCGCTCTGGAGCTCGAGAAACTTGATATGATCGTCACATAAATTTATTAAGGCTTTCCGGCATTAGTAGATATGAGTTGTGCAGGATACCGTAAACTTTAAAAGTATCATCTGAATCTGTTAGATTCAAGCCTTAACTAAAAATTTAATGACAGAACTTGCCCGGGTTTCCAGCTTGGAAATTCAGAATTTGCCCGGGGGAAGGGGTTCGGGCTCATGTAAAGCCCGTCCCAGTAAAATCCCGCTTCAAGTTACAGATTACAATAAAACCAAGGATCACATAGTGAAAATTAGGGATTAGATTAGTTTTAGAGTTGAAGTCTGCAGGCCTGAGGGAAAAAAGCAGTTAAACTCCCTGAAGGTGCAGATTTCGGATAAATACTTGCCTTATATCAGAATACCTGCCTTATATCAGATTATCTTCACTCTACTGGAGGAAACTACAACTTGAGTCAGCCCTGTGTTAATATCGGCATGGTAGGCCATGTCGACCATGGAAAAACCACACTTGTTAAAGCTTTATCCGGCGTGTGGACGGATACGCATAGTGAAGAAGTAAAAAGAGGGATTTCGATAAGATTGGGGTATGCGGACTCCCCATTCATGAAATGCCCGAAATGCCCTGCACCTCAGTGTTATACTGTGGAAAAGACCTGCCCCAACTGTGGAGAAAAAACAGAAGAATACCGGACAGTGTCCTTTGTAGACGCCCCTGGGCACGAAACCCTGATGGCAACCATGCTTTCAGGAGCTGCAATCATGGACGGAGCAGTGCTCGTAATTGCCGCAAACGAAGAATGCCCGCAGCCCCAGACGAAAGAACACCTTATGGCTCTGGACATAATAGGGATTGAAAACATTGTTATCGTGCAGAACAAGATTGACCTTGTATCCAGGGAACGCCTTGTCGAGCACTACCACCAGATAAAGGAATTTGTCAAAGGCACGGTCGCAGAAAATGCACCTGTAATCCCGATCTCAGCCCAGCAGAACATCAACATCGATATCCTGATCGATGCCCTGGAAACCCAGATCCCGACTCCTGTACATAAAGCAGGCAAGCCTGCCAGCATGCTGATTGCCCGTTCTTTTGACATTAACAGGCCCGGAGCCTCAATTGATGAAATCCGCGGAGGAGTTATCGGAGGCACCCTTACAGAAGGCTTACTTCATCCCGGCGACGAGCTTGAGATAAGGCCCGGAATAAAAATCACAACCGAAGGCAGCACTAAATGGGTTCCTATCCTGACCACGGTCTCATCCATTTTTGCAGGCGCAACAAAGGTCGAGGAAGCAACTCCCGGAGGTCTTCTGGCTGTCGGGACCTATCTTGACCCTACCCTGACAAAAGGCGACTCTTTAACCGGACAGATCGCAGGCATACCAGGCACTCTTCCTGAGACCAGGCATCAGTTTGTCATGGAACTGCACCTGCTTGAGAGGGTTGTGGGAGTCACCAAGGAAGAAAAGATCAATGAAATCAAGACCAGTGAACCCCTTATGCTAAATATAGGAACCGCAACGACTGTAGGTGTGGTCACAAGTGCCCGGAAGAATGAAGCCCAGGTGTCACTCAAACGCCCAATAAGTGCAGCAGTCGGGGCGATGGTTGCTATCAGCAGGAGAATCGATTCCCGCTGGAGGCTCATTGGAGTAGGGGTAATAAAGAGTTGAAAATCATAATCGATACTAACGGGTTCATGATCCCTGTCCAGTTCGGAGTGGATATTTTCGAAGAACTGAAAAGGCTGGGTTTTAATGAGTTCTATGTGCCTGAAGCTGTTGTATTTGAAATCGAAAAACTAATAAAGCGGGAAAAAGGTTCAGACAGAACAGCCGCAAAGGTTGCCAGGTCCATGATGGACAGGTGCGAGCGAATAGCCGGAACAGGGCCTGCGGATGACGTTATCCTCAGGCTCGCGAGAGAGATGAAAGCGGCTGTTCTGACAAATGATATAGGGTTGAAGCACAGGCTTGCAGAATACAGGGTTCAGGCCGTGTCTCTGCGCCAGAAAAACAGACTTGACGTTGTCTGAAAACCCCACCGGACATTTCCGGGCAGCAGTTCCATTGATTAGGTTTACGGGTGATTAGCAGATGTATAAATTAATGAAACTCGTTGATACTGTTCGTATCCCTCCCACCCTTCTTGGGGAAGAAGTGATGCCTACCATTAAAAACGCGTTAAGGGAAAAACTTGAGGGGCAGGTTGACAAAAAGCTTGGCTCCCTTGTCACGGTTTACAATATCGACGAGGTAGGAGAAGGGCATATCCTCGTCGGAGACGGGGCCGTATACTATGATGTGACATTCGAAGCAGTAATGTTTATTCCAGAGCTCCAGGAGATTATCGAAGGTGAGGTCGTGGAAGCCGTCGGCTTTGGAGTTTTCATAGGAATGGGCCCAATGGATGGGCTGCTCCACGTAAGCCAGATTACTGATGACTTCATTTCCTATGATGCCAAAAACGCAAGGCTTGTCACTAAAACCGGAGGCAAGGCAATTGCTGAAGGGGATCATGTAAGAGCCAGAATTGTTGCGGTCAGCATCAATGAAAGGGAACCAAAAGAAAGCAAGATCGGGCTTACCATGCGCCAGACTGCCCTTGGAAAACTGCAGTGGCTCGAAGAAGCCCGCAGGAAGAAGCAGCCTCAGGAAGTCACAGGTGAAAGACCGCCTGAATAAAGAAGGCAAAAGAGAGGATTGCAATGCCAGAAAAAGTCTGTCGACACTGCCTGAGGGTCCTGGAAGGGCAAACCTGTCCTGTTTGCGGAACTTCAGACCTTGCAGAAGAATGGAGTGGACTTGTGATAATTCTTGACACAGAACGCTCGGAAATCGCAAAAAAACTCGGGGTTGACATCCCGGATAGATTTGCCTTGAAGGTGCGCTGAGTTGAGTGTTCATATCGAACTTCCGAGAGAACTTCGCCCACTTATGAAAAGACCCCTTGGTATATTATATAGGGGAAAGGGCAGGGATACCATAGAAAAGTTTGTAGGGGAGCTTGCTAGCCCCACAAAACTTATATCCGTAGGGGATGTTACTACATTCCACCTGCTCGAAGCCGGGATTATTCCGGACATCTGTATTGTGGATGACCGTACCAAAAGGAAACCGGTATCCAGAGATGTGTCGGCCCGGAACAGGGATAAGGTCTATGAAGAAGTTTCGGTTGACAACCCTGCGGGGATTATCACCGATGAGCTGATAAAAACCCTTTGCGAAGCGTTTGCCTCAGAAAAGCTTCTCCGCATTTTTGTAAAAGGAGAAGAGGATCTGGCAACCCTTCCGGTAATCCTTATGGCTCCGCTGGGGTCTGTGGTCCTTTACGGGCAACCCGATGAGGGTGTGGTCTTTGTAGAGGTCACTGAGGAAAAGAAGGAAGAAATAAGGGCTCTTTTTGAAAAGCTCATCAGCAAAAATCAGAATAATGAATTGGATAAGATACGGAGAATTTTAGATGGACATAAAGATCCTTAAAGATAAAAATAATGCACTTTTAAACAGAAGGGAACTGGATTTCATTGTGAAATATGAAGGTTCTACTCCTTCCAGAAGTGATGTACGGAACAAGCTTGCTGCAATGTTGAATGCTCCCCTTGAACTTCTGGTCATCCAGAGGATCAACACAGAGTACGGAATGCAGGAAAGCAAGGGTTATGCCAAGCTCTACGAAGATGCAAGCCGCATGAAAGCAGTAGAACTGGAATACGTCCTGAAGAGAAACCCTGCCCCCGGAGCAGAAACTGAGGAAGAAGAGGCGTAAGCCTTACTGAGGTGTATAAACATGGCAGTAAAAGATTACTACAAAGTCCAGGGCGACTCCGTAACCAGACTCAAACAGTTCTGTCCCAGATGCGGACCAGGTGTATTCCTTGCCGAACACAAAAACCGCCTCGCCTGCGGAAAGTGCGGCTACACCGAATTCAAGAAATAACCCGCTTGGGAAATCATAACTCATTTTTCAACCCGAGCCGCCGGAGTTTTTCCTGCGGCTCCTTTCACTTACGCCCTCTTCCGGAGGAAAATATCTTAAGTCTTTTCTTTGAAATATCTTAAGTCTTTTCTGAGAAACATCTCAAGTCTTTTCTGAGAAATATCTCAAGTCTTTTCTTTGCAGATTATGCCAAATTCGGTTCACTTTTTCCACTTAAGTTGTTGCAGGTCTCCTTTCAATATTTATATTTTTTTAGACCCCAATTATTTACCTAATTAAATATCGCTAAGTTATATTTTAGGGATATTTTTATGCAATAATTTATCTATTTTGTATGCCAATTTCTATTTGGAAGTAATATCTTTAAGTTATATCATTTTTTGAGGACACCTACGGAAAGATGTCTCAAACTTAAAACAATGGATAAAAGAACAAGTTATTTTCAGAATATTATACTTCATCCAAAATATAGTCCGAAAGCTGAAAGACACTGTTTAGCAAGGAGAGGAATAAAATATGCCTGAGGAAAGTGCGAAAACAAAAATAATCAGAGTAAAGAACATTCACGTAAAAAGCCTGAAAATAAAGGGTCTGAGACCAAAACATCTTATTATAAAGAACCTGAATTTAAAGGACATCAGAAAAGTAAAGGGGTAACATGTCAGAGAAAAACACGAGAAAGAAAATTATCACAATAAAAGACTCGAACATAAAAAATCTGAAAATAAAAGGTCTGGGGCCAAAACCTCTTATCATAAAAAACCTGACCTTAAAGAACGTCAGGCTGATCTTCAAGCTTCCGCCGGAAAAGAAAGAGTGAATGACTATTGGTTTAGCATCTAAAAAAGCTGTTTTTTTATTTTCCGGAGATTTACTTTATAAAGCATAAAATGGGATTTAATATAAGATATTTAAAATAAAAATAAATGGCAGCTTATTTTAGATCATATATAGTTATAGATTTTAATAAAACCTAAAATAAATGAGGATATCAAAAAATTAGAATACTTTTTTATAGATCCTTTAATAAGAAACTTAATTCTGAGATGAACTTAAAAAACGAATCAAAATAAATAAAAGCATCAAAAGAAAAATTAATGTAGCTGTAAAATCCCTCTTCCTCGACAATTTTACCACCTCTATTTATAAGATCTACCGATTGATAACAGAGAACCATCAAACATTATCTTCACATAAAGCTATTTTTTGGATAAACTCTTTTTTGAATGAGCCCTTTTTTGCAATAAATACCCATGAACGAAACCTGAAGCTCAATTTAGATCTCAAATTTAGCAAATCAGTAACTATTTTCTGTAGTCGTATATATAGCCGGGCGTATATATAATTTCACACAAATATTTTAAGAAGAGAACTCCCGGGGTAATATGCACTCTCTTTATGCCAGAGCCTGGTACAGTAAAGCACTTGCTCTTTTGAACCTGAAAAATCCGATCGGGTCAGAGAAAAATTTTGAAAAGGCTCTTGAAGCTTTCGATGCCCTGCTTGAGATAAACCCTCAGGACACAGTTGCCTGGCAATACAGGGGAAATATACTGCGGTACATGGACCGGCCTGATGAAGCCCTGGAAGCTTTTGAAAGGGCTCTTGCTTTTGACCCGGAAAATGTCCCTGCCCGCTACTTTAAGGGGCTTACACTCGGGTACCTGAACCTTCCTGAGCAGGCTCTGGAGGCTTTCGAAGGGGTGCTTGAAAGAGATGCAAAACATGAAGGAGCTCTTTACTACACCGGGCTTGCCTTAAACCGGCTTGGAAGGCATATCGAAGCAGTTTCAGCCCTTTCAGAGGCCCTTGAAATAAATCCTGAAAACCCTGGAGCCTGGTACTACAGGGGAGTATCCCTCTACATTCTGGGAAAGAGTGTGGAAGCTCTTGAAGCTTTTGAAGAAGCACTGGCGCTGGAACCCTTACATGCAGGGGCCTGGGAAGGCAAGGCAAAAGCATACCTTTCCCTGGGAAGAAGAAGGGAAGCTTTGAGAGCATGTGAAAAGGCTCTGGAACTTGAACCCGCTTCTGCAGGAGCCTGGGAAACTCAGGGGAAAATTCTGGAAGGCATTGGAAAAAAAGAAGAAGCGCTTGAAGCTTTTGAAAAAAGCCTTATTCTTGAGCCCATGAACGTAAAAAACAGGATAGAAAAAGGCAAGCTGCTCGGAAGCCTGGGAAGGTATGGGGAAGCGCTTCAGGCGTTTGAAAGTGTACTTCAGATGGACAGTTCCCTTACTGAAGCAAAAATTAACATGGGAAAAGCCCTGCTGGCTCTTGGAAACTATCAACAGGCACTTGATTCATTCAGTAAAACCCTTAAAGAAGACCCAGAGAATTCAGAAGGCTGGGAGGGGATGGGCAGCTGCTTCCTTGCCCTCGGAAAATATTACGAAGCAATGCAAGCTTACGAAAAAGCCCTCTCCTTCGGGCCAGAAAATAGCTGCATCCTGAGCGGTATTGGGGAGGCCTATTATGAGTTTGGGGATTGTTCCAGAGCTCTTGAGGCTTTTGAGAAGGCTCTGAGGCTTGATATAGAGAATGCCTTTGCCTGGAACGGAAAGGGAAATGTACTCTGCAAACTCGGGAAGTACAGGGAAGCCCTCGAAGCTTATGAAAATCTCCTTACACTTGATTATGACAGCCTGCCTGCCCGCTACAACCGCGGAGTCGCCCTCTCCAGGCTTAAAACCAGGCAAAAGGATACCGAAGAGCCTCTTGAAAACCAGCTCCAGACAGCTTTTAAAAAATACCTTGAGCTGTCCGAGGAGCTTCCTGAAAATAAAATCGGGGCTGAGGGCTGGAAATACAGGGGGCTTGCTTTTGCCGAACTTGGAGAATATAAAGAAGCACTTAAAGCTTTTGACAGAGCAACAAAACACAGATCAGAGGACATATCTCCCCTTGTATACAAAGGAATTGCCCTCATATGCCTTGAAAAATATGAAGAAGCTCTGGAGGCTTTTGAGCAGGCAGAAGAGATTTTTTACACAACCATAGGCACAGAAAAAGTCGGAAGGCCCGGTGAAGAACAAAAAGTGGAGATGTCCCGGATTCTGGACCCTGCCGGGAAAAAGCCCGTGCTGGAAATGCTCAGGACCGCGAAAGGTTTTGCCCTTGACGCTCTTGGCAGATACGAAGACGCCCTGAAAGCTTTTGAGAGTGCCAGAAAGCTTTCCGGAAACGGGAAAATCTCCTGTTCCGGGAAAGGTATTGTTTTTTCACACTGCGGAGAATGGAAAAAAGCCCTGGAAGCGTTTGATACAGCCCTTATATTCGATCCCAAAGATGCCACGGCTTCGGTAATGAAAGCCTTTGCCCTGATAAGGCTTCAGAATTTTGAGAAGGCTGCCGAGGTCCTTGAGAGGTCCACAGTAGAGGATACGGACCCTGATATTCCCTCCTGCCTGCTGGGTTTTGCCTTTTCTAAGCAGGGAGGTTTTGAAAAAGCCCTTCAGGCTTATAGGAAAGCAACTGAAGCAAACCCGAAGAACATTCATGCCAGAAACGGGCTTGCAGAGATTTACTTCAGGCTCGGGAACAGCATGGGTGCGTTAAAAGAGCTTGAAGCTTCAATTGCAGAAGCTCCGGAGAATGCCTTCTCAAGGAGCCTGAAAGGCAGAGTAGAGCTTGAAGAACAGGCATGTGAAGCCGCTCTTGAGTCCTTCAGGCGAGCTCTTGCCCTGGATACGGAAGACCAGAGGCTCCTGCTCTGGGATGCATACGCCAGGTATATGTGTGCAGAAGCTTCTTTTGAGGAAAATAGTGCGCGTTTCAGGTACATGCTCCTTGCGGCTGCCGGAAAACTTGAAAAGGCAGCCATTTGCCAGGAACCCGAAGACAACGAACTGAAAGCTTATGCCCTGTACTTCCTGGGACTTTTTTACTGCAAGATCCGTTACTTCCGAAAAGCTTCGGAAAGGCTCGAAGAATGCCTGAAGCTTGAGAATTCCAGGAAGGTAAAACAGCCTGCATCCCTGCTCCTTAAAAGTATCCGCGCAAGAAATCGTAGATATGCCTGGTGGGAATGGTGGCTTGCTCCGGGAACATACGGTTTTATTAAAAAAGCAGGATTCGGGCTAATTTTCCTTTTGATCTTCAGCTTGCTGCTGTCTCACCCCGCAGCCTCAACCCTCCCCATTGTATCCTGGCCGGCATCCATTGTAAGCCAGATTTTTTACCGGCCTGGTGAAAACAATGCATTGTGGGCGCTTTATGAAAAAGAGTATGTAAGCTCGATTCTGATTTTGTCCGCCCTCCTGTTCCTTCCGGCGTTCAGATTTGGCAGGCCGGAACAAGAAGAACTTGAACTTGAAACGCTTACTCCGCCACCTCCGGACTTTGACATCCCTGTATCCATTCTGGAAGAGTTTACGGAAAAACTTGAAAAAAGCCTGTTCTCTCCGGAACCCATGAGAGAAAGCATTGAGAAGCTTGGGAAGTTTTAAAGCTCGGGAAGTTTTGAAGCCAGGGAAGAGAAACCGGAAAAGCAAATGTATATAACCCTCTCCGATATTATCGAAGGCAGTGATAGCAAGCAGAGGAGACGCACCGGAAGGAGAGTGGAAGCCGTGAAAAACACATTCATCCTTGGAATCGAAGGCACTGCCTGGAACCTGAGTGCCGCAATCGTGACCGAGACCGAGATCATTGCCGAGGTCACAGAGACATATAAACCCGAAAAAGGCGGAATCCACCCCAGGGAAGCCGCCCAGCACCATGCAAAATATGCAGCAAGTGTTATCAAAAAACTCCTTGCAGAGGCAAAAGGAAAAGGGGTAGAGCCTTCAGATATTGACGGCATAGCTTTTTCTCAGGGTCCCGGACTCGGACCCTGCCTGAGGACTGTTGCAACCGCAGCCAGGGTGCTTTCCCTGTCCCTGGGTATTCCTCTTATAGGGGTCAACCACTGCATTGCTCATATAGAAATAGGGATCTGGAAAACCCCTGCAAAGGACCCTGTAGTTCTTTATGTAAGCGGGGCAAATTCCCAGGTTATCTCGTATATGGAAGGGCGGTACAGGGTCTTTGGCGAGACTCTTGATATTGGCCTTGGAAATGCCCTTGATAAGTTTGCGCGGGGAGCAGGCCTGTCTCACCCTGGAGGGCCTAAAATCGAGGCATGCGCAAAAGACGCAAAGCAATATATCCATCTCCCGTATGTGATTAAAGGAATGGACCTCTCATTTTCCGGGCTTTCCACCGCTTCAAGCGAAGCCCTGAAAAAAGCCTCTCTTGAAGATGTCTGTTATTCCTATCAGGAAACAGCTTTTGCAATGGTCGTTGAGGTTGCAGAACGAGCCCTTGCCCACACAGGAAAAAAGGAAGTGCTGCTGGCAGGCGGAGTGGGTGCAAATACCAGGCTTCGCGAGATGTTAAACAAGATGTGTGAAGCCAGGGATGCAACGTTCTATGTGCCCGAAAAACGCTTCATGGGCGACAACGGGACAATGATCGCATATACCGGGCTCCTGATGTATAAGTCCGGAAATACCCTCTCCATTGAAGACTCGCGTGTGAACCCGAGTTTCAGGACCGATGATGTGAAAGTGACCTGGATAAAGGAAGAGGATATGAAAAGGGTCCCTGAAATCTCTCCTGAGACGTTCTTCAGGACTCCTCCCGGAGAAATGCTGGACAGTGGGGCTGAAGCTGTTGTTTACCTTGAAGATGGACCTGAAGGGAAGAAGGTGCTTGTTAAGGAAAGGGTCCCCAAGGTTTACAGGCACAGAGAGATAGATGAGAGGATAAGGAGAGAAAGGAACCGGGCAGAAGCCCGCCTGATGTCTGAAGCCAGGCGCACGGGAGTACCTACGCCAATCATCTACGATGTTGAGGAATTCAAGCTCAAAATGCAATTCATCGAAGGAGTCCCCATAAAGTATCTTATAACTCCCGAGGTTTCAGAAAAGGTCGGAGAACTTGTGGGCAAGTTGCATAGTTCAGGTATAGTGCACGGAGACCTTACCACCTCAAACCTCCTGCTCGCAGGCGAGAGGCTTTACCTCATTGACTTCGGGCTTGCTTATTTTGACAAAAGCCTGGAAGCCAGAGGTGTGGATGTCCATGTGCTTTTCCAGACTTTTGAAAGTACTCACCGCGACCACGAAACCCTTGTTAAAGCTTTCGAAAAAGGGTATGGAAGTACTTTTATAGATTCAGAGGATGTACTCCGGCGAGTTGAAGAGATAAAAAAGAGGGCTCGCTATGCATAAGATCGTCTTTGTTACGGGAAATAAAGGCAAGTTTGCCGAAGTAAGGGATATCCTCGGAACTTTCGGAATCGAGGTAATCCAGAACAAAAATGGTTATCCGGAACTCCAGGAAGATGAACTTGAACCGATCGCGGCTTACGGGGCACAGTATGTTGCAAACAAACTGAATATGCCTGTGATGGTAGACGACTCCGGGATCTTCATAAATGCCTTAAACGGTTTTCCAGGCCCGTACTCCCGTTTTGTGGAAGACAAACTGGGAAATCCTAAAGTGCTCAAAATGATGGATGGAGAAGAGGACAGGGCCGCATATTTTAAAACCGTAATCGGATATTGCGAACCCGGAAAAGAGCCCCTGGTTTTCCCTGGAATAGTGGAAGGGAAAATCGCATACGAAGAGCGTGGCACGGGCGGTTTTGGGTACGACCCTATCTTCGAGTACCAGGGCATGACCTTCGGGGAACTCGGGGACGAAGAGAAAAATAAGGTTTCCCACCGGCGCAGGGCTGTCGATAAGTTCCTGGAATGGTTTACCAGCAGGGCTTAAAAACCCTGCACTTTCAGAAAAATTGCCTGCAAAGGCCATTTTCTTAACTTTTTCTCTTTTTTCACTTAATTTTATTCTTCTATTCTCCTTTTTCATTTTATTTTATTCTTCCAGTTTGTGCTTGAGCATATCAAGGGCCACACTGAGCTGATTTAAACCCAGTTTCAGGGCGACAGTAATGATCTTGTTATTTGAAGTATGGCCGAACTCTCGTTTGATTGCAAATAGATCCATTATGCACTGCTGGTCCAGGACGAGCGGCCCATCAAGCAGATCTTTTGAGGTAGGCTTTTTGCCTTTAATATCGATTTTCTTTGGCTCGGTTTTTGACCCGTTTTCCGATTTTGTAGCCCCTTCTCCAGCTTCAGGTCCTTCTGGCTTTTGCCCGTGGACGTATTCCATTTGCTGGAGACAGTGAGTCAGGCAAACGTTTTTTATAAATTCTTCAACCTCCATGCCGTTAAGGGCTGCATACTTTTTGATTTCCTCAAGCTGCTCCTCAGAAAAAGGAATGCATAGCAGATTTTCCTCGCATTCTTCGTTTATCCCAAACCCTCCTGTGTGTTCCGATGAATTGTACTTTTCATTTTCAGTTTATCTTTTTATCAGGTTTATCTTTTGAGCATTATTTTATTCAAGGTTGCTTTTGTCAGTCGTCTCCTGTTATCTTTTAGCCTGCTCTTTATCTTCAAGTTTTCCTTTTAGATTTTAGCTGCCAGAAAACTTCGTCTTTCCATGTAAAATTTTTTATTATGTGGAAGTCATTTACAATTACATGAAAAAAATTATTTCCGACACTGTGGCCGCAGATACGATCCCCCTTAAACTCGTAGTCTATCTTGGGCTTCTGGCTGCAGTAGTCCTCCTTCTGGCCCAGGCCTGGAATATAGCCTCTCCTGTCCTTCAGGAAGCGGAGATTAAAGCCCAGGCAGAAACTGCTTCCCTTTCCCTTCTCTCGATCCAGGGAGGATATGCCCGAAACCCTGCAGACAGGTACAGCCCTGAGGGGAGCATGTGCACCCTGACCTTTTCTCTCCCGCCGTCTGTCAGGTACATCAGTTTCGGAGTGGACCCCGACCAGGAATGCAACGGCAACCTGACTGACTCCGGGTGGGTTCCGGAAAATAACACCCTTATCTACCAGTACAAAAACGGGGTTAAAAAGAGAGTGCTGCTTGAAGGAAACCCCATCCACTTTATAAAAGGCATACAGAATTCGGAAGGCATATGGGTTCCTGCCGGGAACCAAGAGGGCAATGAAACATCTTCGGTTCTCGAAAGCACAGCAGTTGTAATAGAATACCCTGTTTCAGGCGAGTTCCTGTTCGAAATGGTTACCCGGGACGGCATAAGATATACAATGACCCGGTTCTGAATATCAGGAAAAGCGACAATGTACCGATTTTTCTGTAAAATCACAAATCTCAAAAAGTTCTTGGGTAGAATATTCCAAATCGGAAGATCAATTTTTTCTATAGTGAGCAAAAACTTGATTTCGAATTTACAGCAAATTCGTGACACTGCCGAACCATCTATTGAGATAAAGAGCAAAATTCAGTAGTTTTGGCTGAAAAATAATGTATTTTAAGCTTGATAACATCCACCTTTTAAAAAGATGGTTTTTTTGTATTGTTATTGTCACAAATTTGCTGTAAATTAAAAGTTAATTTTTGTGTACTGAGTATAATCCTATGAACTCGATAGTGGATTTTCCATACAATAACTTCTATATATTTGTGATTCTACAGAAAAATCGGCACACTGCCCATTTATTCGATAAAATTACGATTATGTGAGAATAAATATAGTTATACAGAGTATGAATAATTATAAATTTTTATATATTAATGTATGTGAGTATACATAATAAAATATAGTTAATTATAGAATTAAAACGGAGGATACAAATGTCAGATGAGCAGCTAGAAAATATAAAATCATCGTCAGGTAAGACCTATGAAGCGAAATGGAACCCATACGAAAAAAAGTTTATGTTAAAGAGTATGAACGGCACTTGGGAAGGCACACACTGCACTCAGCAACCTCGCAACGCTGATGAAGCTTACAATAGCAAAAGCCTACGTACGCAGCAAATAAGATAGAAGCTATAATCAACAATGTTGAATATAAACTAATATGGCTATTAAATGCAGAAATATCTGCACATACAAAAGAATATGAATTTCAGCTCTTGTTTTTTAAGTCGTGATATTATGGGACTATTTGATAAATTACGTGGGGCAAAACGAAACCCGAATTCGGTAGACGAATTTGTAGAATTTGTAAATGCTTGCGCATCAGGGCAGATAGAAGATGTAGGCCGTATTCTAAAAGAAAATAAAAATGTAATTGAGATTCAAGACAAAAATGGCATTACTGCTTTGATGGTTGCGGGAGATCATGGCCACAGAGATGTAGTTGAGTTGCTTATTAAAGCTGGTGCCTATCCCAATATTCAAAACAAAAATGGTAACACTACCTTGAACATTGCAGCAGCCCAAGGGTATAAAGAGATTGTTGAATTGCTTATTAAAAGTGGTGCTAATCTCAATATTCAAGATACAAAAGGTAGCACTGCTTTGATGTTCGCGGCAACTGGCGGGCATAAGGATGTAGTTGAGTTGCTTATTAAAAGTGGTGCTAATCTCAATATTCAAGATACAAAAGGTAGCACTGCTTTGACTTATGCGGTAATTGAAGGGATAATAGATATTGTTGATTTGCTTATTAAAGGTGGTGCTAATCCTAACATTCAAAACAAAAATGGTTCCACTGCTTTGATTTATGCAGCGAAAATGGGACAGAAGGATATCGTTGAGTTGCTTATTATAGGTGATGCCAATCTCAATATTCAAGACACCGAAAGTCGCACTGCTTTGATGAGTGCAACAGTCTCGGCACAGAAGGACATCGTTGAGTTGCTTATTAAAGCTGGTACTGACCTTAATATTCAAGATACCGATGGTTCTACTGCCTTGATGTTTGCGGTCGCTAAGGGGGACAAGGATATTGTTGAGTTGTTTATTAAAGCTGGTGTTGACCTCAATATTCAAAACAAAAATAGTTACACTGCTTTAATTATTGCGACAGCTAAGGAGAATAAAGATATTATCGAGTTGTTTCCTAAAAATAATAAAACAGAAGCTTTTAGGGCAGATACAAAAGATAACATAATTGATTGCCATTATATAGAAGCAAAAAGAATGGCAGATGAAGAAGCAAGAAAAGCTGCAGAGGAAAGAGGGGAGCAAAAAAGAGAAGCACGAAAACAAAAAGCAATGGATATATTCTTCGATTTCCAAAAAGAGCTTCGCAATTCCATATATGGAGAAGGTACTTTGGCTAAGATACGGTCTGTTATGTATCAAATGTCAAATTTCACAACAGATCGACTAGATTTGACAGATGCTGATCTGGAAAAAGCTCAAACGATATTGGAAGATATAAAAACGAATTGGAAAAAAGTTGAGATGGAATGTTTTGTCGAACTAGAAAGTGAAACTAAAGAAAATGAGGACGGCAGAAAAGAATTGTGCAAAATAACACAGGGCACTTGCGAAAACTTTGAAGAAGTGGAACTTAGAAAAACAAAAACGAGAAGTGTCATGGAAGAATATTACGAGGATGGTAAAGAATCTGAATATTTGAAAAAACGTGAGCTGATTCAATCTTTTGCAAAGAATAATTATGAGAAACTTTCAGAGACTACTAAAAATACATGTAATGCACTAAGAGTTGAGATGAATAAGGAGGAAGTTAAAAATGCAATCGATACAGTTGGTAAAGTAATTAATATAGTCCTAACAGAAGAAAATACAGTAAAAAAGCTGAAGGAGGAAAAAATAATTGGCAAGAAGATGGCTTTTACCTTAAAACTGATAACTCCGATTGTTGAAAAGAAGTTAATTGTCTTAAAACCAATAACCCCAACTATTAAAAAGAGTTTAAGAGACAAGATGAAGTAAGAAAATACTCCTCGTTAAATGGTTCCAATTGTCATTAGCACTGTTTGTATTGGGTTTTTTATCAATTTGTTTGTAGAAGGTTATTATAAGATTGCAATTACGACATCGTCTTCAAATTTAAAGGAAAATTTTCCAATCAGAAAAATATACAATCATGTTGTCATACATTTGTGAAGTTAAATGTGTCTATTCAGATCGGAAATTATTCCTAAATTCAGGTATAAACTAACCCGATTGTAAAATATTTCATTCCAATTATAGAATCAAATGTAGTTTTGAGACAGCATGTTCCAACTAATTTTTAGGAGAAACATGTTTCGTGTAAACCAAAATCGTAATCTATTTATTTCAGTCGAATACCTCGCTAGCTTGCTGCGGGGCTGGAAAACTTCCCCGGTAACCATTAATGATAATAAGAATTATCAATTCCATTTTTTTTGTTTATTGACTTCTGCTGGAACTAAACCTTATTAAGTTTATTGTCTTCTTTTTTGGAATTTCGAGCAGTGGCGCGAACATACCCCATTACTTGCAGCGGGGTACGCCAGTGCAACTTTGATTTCCAAATCAGGATGTATAAAACTAGACGGCCTGCTTTTAAAAACTCTTCAAAGTACTTACTATCAATTTATTTTCACTAATAGCTGACTTTATATTATTGATGTTCCTTTTTTCATCGTTTAGTATTGTTTTCTCCTTTGAGATATTTTTATCAGGTATAATTGAGGCAAAAAGAAATATCGCACTCACTACTAGAATGATTTCAAATATTGTATCGGAGAGCGTTTCGGAGAAAAACCCGATTATAATTAATCCGATGGTCAATATAAAATATGCAACACCTGCATAAATTCCCCAGACTATACCACGAAATAGTGATGTCAGGATAGTAAACTCCTTATCTACGTCTGCAAATTTTCCAATTACTATTCCTATGCCCATGAGGGCACCTATAATATAAGGTTCATAAATTCCAAGATCTCCTCCTGGTTCAGAGTTCATTTTTATTATTTTGTAGAAACAAAATAGAGAAATTAGTGCAATAATAATTGTACCAAAATATAAGGCCGTTAATGTGCTCAATTTTTTATCTGTTTCATCTATATGTAAATTAGCATTACGTAAATTAGTCTCCAAACTGTTTAAATAATTCTTTGATGACCCCCTGAAATCAATTAATTCTCCTCTAATATTTAATACTGTTATATTTAGGTTTGTTATTCTATCCAAACTGTTTAAATAATCAAAATAAGAATTGTTTTTCATTTTTCTTTTAATTTCGGTAATGTCATTTTTTGTTTTTTCAATCATTTCGACAATAGACTCAGGAAGTTTTATAGTATTCGGTATATTTGTATACTGTTTAAAGCTGGTTTCTAAATAACTAAGTTCTTTCTCTGTTTTTAATCGCGTTTCCTGCAAAATATTGTCACGTAAAACTAAAACATGAGATTTAACGTTTTTAAACAAGGGATCATTCAAGACTCTATCATAATTATTTCGGTCTTCTTGTATGGCTTTTTTAAGAGAAGTAAGCATCTCTTCAACATCATTATCCAAAATATCACTCCTTTAATAGTGTTAGCTGTCGACAGGAGATATACCTTGCATATTGATACCCATATTCGGGAATATCATGTAACCTTGAACTTTCTTTTATTTCTTTGATAGCCATATCAATATCCCCCATGTAAAAATAAACCCAACTGATAAGATAAAGGCAATATGCTTTATAGACACGATTATTTTTGGGAACCGTTTGGCTCGCTATCATATAACTTACTAAAGCCTCTTTTAACTTATTTTGTTTTTCATATACATGTCCTCTTAAAAGATAAACTCTGCAATCATCTGATTTTAGATCTTCTGCTTTTTCGAGCACTTTAAGGCATTGATCAAATCGTTTATTATTATAATTGTTTAGTGCTTCATTATAACGCTGGCAATATTCAACAGTAAGAGAGTTGAGAAGTAATTTGCCTATACCTGTTAAAGCTTCCAGATTTTTTGTCATCAGATGCATATTTTCTTCATGATTATATCTAATCTCATTTACAACATCTTCAAGACCTTCGGTCATCGTTGTATCTATATTTCGTAAAGTGTCGCCATTTTTTTCTGAAACTGATTTTAGCTCCTTCAATAATTCAGTATGTTTGTCACTTTCCCATTTTGGGCAATAATCTGGAGAATGATCATATCCACAAATTTTACAAACAGTCATTATCTGGCCTCAATATTGTAGTACTGCGATTCCAAAGTATGTCCAATCGCTTGGCTTTTGAATCGATTTATCGATCAACGAATTTCCCTCTAAACAAGGGATTTATTTTGGAATCGATGTAGTAGTTTTCGCGTATAATTTTTTTGAGAATGAAAGATTATGTTTTTCTCGCAACCGAAACTTCTTTAATTTCACATTCCGAACCCCGGCACTCTTGTGACAATATGCTATACAAAAAGACCATCTTACTGATATAATATCAACAAAATGGTCAATAGCCAAGTATTGTTTTCCTATCCTGGCAGGGATTCGAAATATGGATTTAATCTTAATTTTAATATCTAATTCCTTACCTAGTGTCGTGTCAGCAGTAAAATGTCGTATAAATCAATTACAACTATTCAGAATCATTCAATCCTTGAGGATTGACGCGACACTAGTTGTGTACCTTATATTTTTAGAATTCTACCTGCAATATATATAAACGATAGAGAATTTCGACTCAGTACCAAAATCCAGTGACGAATGTAAAATTAAAAATCACTGGATTTTATAATTGGTTACAACTCTTGTGATAAATTCATTTGGATCGAGGTATTTAGGTATCGAATATTAAGTTTGATTAAAGATCTGATTGTATCCTCTTCAAATATGAGAGATTTTTAATCACACGAAAAATATAATAGTTTTGCATCCTCTTCTAATTCAAGGGAGAATTTTCCAACTAGAAAAATGTGCAACAATTTTATCATATAATTGTGAAGTTGAATATGCCTTTGAGCATGTTTTTCAGACTTAGCAAAATTCTTAAATTTTTAGCAAATATGTGAAAATTACTTTTACCTATACAATTTGAAGAGTATACAAAATAATAAACGTTTCGTTTTGTTAGTGTTACACTTCAAAAATATAAGAAAGGACAATATATAATAAGTAATTTTTTAAAATATTGTTACACATAATGGGTATTTTTGTCCAACCCCTCAAAAAGGCATAGAGAGTATTTTCGCCCATCCAACGAAAAAGAAATGTCTGAGTTGGTGTTTTGTTCGAAATGGTTACCCAGGACGGCATAAGATATACAATGGCCAGGTTCTGAAACAATAGCCAGGTTCTAAAATTAGGAGTAAGGAATCAGTACCGCTCTTGCCGGGGCACCATCGCAACCCTCAACCTTGAGCGGCAGGCACAGGAAAAAATACATCCCTGTATCGACTGAGCTGAGGTCAAGACATTCCACGATGTTCACGTTATTTGAAAGAAGCATGTGATGAGCAGGCAGGCTTTCTGAGGAGAGGCTGTCCACGGAAAATTCATCAATTCCTACTGTTTTGAACCCGTTCCGGACAATCCAGGTTGCAGCAGTTGCATCGAGGTATGCAGATTCCTCAAATTCCTCTTTTCTATCGGGTTTCCCTGCCTGAAAGCCAGGAATTTCGGGATTTTGTTCATTCCGGAAAGAAGCCTTTGTTTTCAGGAGGAGGATAGAAACGCGTTCAGTAATTTTCTGGTCATTATAAGCCTTCTCAAGAATATTGTCTGTCAATGCCCCATTTCTTCGGGATAAATCCAGAACAACCGCCTTACCCATAAGGCTCTCAAGGTCCAGTTTATCAACTGAAAGTCCATCTTTCAGGATGTGAGACGGAGCGTCAACGTGCGTGCCGGTATGGCTCCCGAAACTCAATCTGGATACTGCACACCCGTCCTTTTCGAGAGTACAGACCCTTTCAATTGAAGGCTCCGGGTCTCCTGGAAAAATCGGAGTGAGAGATGAAATAGGGACTGTAACATCTATGATATTTCCCTTAACTGGCATTTTTTCCGGGGCAAACATCTCGTTCCTACCTTGTCCTGACTTTTTTGGACTTTGTTCTGACTTCACTTCGACTTAATTCTCATATAATTTCATGTAAATAATTCTCATATAATTTTAGGTAAATAATTCTCATGTCATTCCATGTAAATAATGGATCTGTTAGTACATTCATCTATGCATTTCATGCAAAGGTTACACTTTTCAGGATCGATTTTTGCAAGCTCGTTTTCTTCATAAATGGCGCCCACAGGACAGACGTCCTTACACTTACCACACCTTTTACAACCAAAAACTACGACGTATCCATCCATCTCTGACATCAGTGAACCTTTGGTACCTTACAGATATATTAGTTTCTGATCCATTAATTTCTGAACCGGGCCCGAAAAAATTCCTTTTCATTTGGGAGATCTCATTCGGGGCAAGGGCCGGCATCCGGAAACAAGCCTTATATAGGACAAAAGAATATGCAGTCTCAGGTATGGAAAAGTTCACAGAAGATGAGACGGGCTCCTTTTGCAGTTACCTTTCAGAAGGCTGCAGGCTCTGCCAGCAGGGCGCCAAAATGGTGCTCTTTGTAACTGGCCTTTGCCCTAAAAGCTGTTTTTACTGCCCACTTTCCGATGAAAGGCGTGGAAAAGACCTGGTTTTTGCAAACGAAAGGCTTGTAAAAAGCGATGAGGATTTGTTGAAGGAAGCTGAGCTTATGGACGCCCTCGGGACAGGGATTACTGGTGGAGAGCCTCTACTTAAAGTGGAGAGAGTCCTGCACTACATCCGCCTGCTTAAGTCCTCTTTTGGAAAAGCTCATCATATTCATCTTTATACGTCTCTTGCTCCTGAGAGGGAAACCCTTGAAAAGTTAGCAGAAGCAGGCCTTGACGAAATCCGCTTCCATCCTCCACAGGCTGTCTGGGGAGAGCTCATGCACAGCCCCTATGCAGATACCCTGCGAAATGCAAAAGATCTGGGAATAGAAACCGGAATAGAAATTCCTTCCCTTGAAGGTGCAGAGAAAGTTGCGGCTTTTGCAGAGGAAATGGGAATTTTCCTCAACCTGAACGAACTGGAATTTTCTGATAATAACTCAAATGCCCTTCATGAAAATGGGTTTTCCCTGGAAACAGACATTTCCTGTGCTGCTGCCGGGTCCCATACTTATGCTAAAACTGCCTTTAGTACGTGCAAAAGAGTGCATTTCTGTTCTTCGACTTATAAGGATGCAGTCCAGCTGCGCAAAAGGTTTCAGAGGATTGCAAAAAACACAGCAAGAGAATTTGACGAGGTCACGGAAGAAGGCACTCTTATCTATGGGGTTATCAACGAAGGGGACCAGGAACTTGCAAAAGAGATTCTCAGGGAGATAGAAGTTCCTGACGAACTATATGAAGTAAAGGAAGGAAAAATTGAGATCGCCTGGTGGGTGCTTGAAGACCTTAAGGACGGACTCAAAGAAGAACTTGAACCCCTTGGAACAAAGCTTTTCATAATTGAAAGGCATCCTTTTGAAGACGGGCTGCTTGTAGAACTTATTCCTCTATGAGGGCATCTGCCCGGACTTTAATCCAAATTCCTTTTAAAGAAAGCAGGACAAGATTTTTTCAGCGGACATGTACATAGACAAAAATTTATAGAAGATGTGCCTTATAGAAGATAGACCAATAAAGTTTAGAGAGCTACTAATCTTCTCTCTGGTTTGATTAGATATGGAAGATTCTAAATGCTCTCAGATCCGTTTCGTGTGAAAAAATAAGCCATAAATTTGGAAAAGGGGGTCCTTATGCCATATCCGGTCGTACATGTTCTGTTTTTTTTGTTTTGCATCGGCGCGGTAGCCATATATGCTATAACAAAAGCGCTCTCTCGCGGAGAGCTCTCATTCAGAGACTCAAGGAAGCTACTATTGCTGATGTTTGTAGGTGGTTTATGCACTATGTTCCCGGATCTAATAGTTGTATATAATCTGCTCATAAACGGCACTTTACAACACTGCTGGGTTGGCCCGATCCCGACACATTCATTGCTGTTCAGTTCTACTGCAATTCTGTTCGGAGGGATTATCGGATATGCTGCATACAGGGAGCTCAATAAAGCGGTATACATGGCAATTTTTGCAGAATCTGCTTTCCTCACACACCTGCTGTTAGATGATATAGCTGAAGCATACTGTCCTTATCTATATCCGCTTTACAATGAACCTACCAGTGTATTCTCACTAATGAATGCAGAATTCACAGGGGCTGGTTTATTTCATTATCTGATAGCATCTTTTGCATCTGTGTTCTTTATTTTCATTGTAATATTAATGGCACTATTCGCTTTGAGTCGATTTGGATTTGAATTCAGTTACAGAGCTGAAAAATGATTCCGGACCTGGTTGAGATATTTAACAAAAAATCCTGGATAACAAATAAAAAATATTGGATAAAAATAACCACCCATCAGTATTAAAAAATACAACGAGTGGATATATAAAAAAGTAAAAAAATTAAAAACCTGTAAATCAGGTTTTGAGATCCCCTACGCCATCAAGCTTTTTAACTACTCGGGCCGGATAACCCAGAGCAAGGCTGTTTGGAGAGATATCACGGGTAACCACAGATCCAATACCAATTATCGAGTTATCCCCTATCTCGACTCCCTGGGTGATTATACATCCAGGATTTACAGAGACTCCACTTCCTATTTTTATGGGATCTATAGTCCTCGGATATGCCTGTCTTGTGGTCAGGCTGCCTCTGGAATGAGCTGAGAGGATGCAGCGGTCTCCTATTTCAGAGTAATCTCCCACTGTGATCATTTCAGGGTGAAGCCTGTCAAAAACCACATCATAGCCGACATATACGTTTTTTCCGAGATTCACGCCTCGCATTTTATGAAATTTCGCTCTCCATGAAGGAATCGGAAACCACGAAGCAACACGTTCCAGAACCCAGTTCTTAAAGTACTTCATTCCAAAGACGAGTTTATTGCTATGGTAATGATCAGCTACTTCATTAAAAGTTACTTTATCTCTGTTAGATATCACGGTAGTCATGGTGATGCCCCCCATTTTGCGGTGAAAAACACCTGGCACTTACTTTCCATTAATCTTCCACCGATAAATATATTTCCTATAGTCAGTCTTGAACTACATTAATTGAAGTTTGAACCATATTAATTGAAATTTTAGAGCATACAATTTTGAAAGAAGTTATATTATGATTATCTTATCATGTGATGATCTTATCATGTGATGATCTTATCATGTGATGACCTTATCATGTGATGATCTTATCATGTGATGACCTTATCATGTGATGATCTTATCATGTGATGATCTTATCATGTGATGACCTTATCAGGTTTTACTTCGGGTTACAATTTTAAGGAGTAAAGACTTTTTTATTTCTACCGCATCATTCGGACACAGTTCACGACAGCAGTAGCACTGGATACATTTTTGCTGGTTGATTGTGAGTGTCCTGCCCACTTCCTCAATTGCATGCGCTGAACAGTTCAAAACACAGGCTTTGCAAAATGCGCATCTTGAGGTGTTGATAAAAGGCTTTACAGTTAACTGCTTTCGAAGAATTCCAATAAGAAAAGACGGCATGTAGGCAGTAATTCCACCTTCCGGTCTTTTAAACCTGAGATTTACCTCCTGCAGAGGCACTCCTGCAACTTCCGGATGCCTGGTGCCGAACCCTCTTGAGAGCGCAGCTTTGTTTGTAGGAACTTTTAAAGGGTCGATTCCTATGAGCTCAGAGGCTACGATATCCAGAGCTACACAGTCATAACTTGCCATGACCACGCCTGCAAATACAGGTGTGCCATTCGAAGGTCCATTCCCTTCCATTCCAAAAACGCCGTCCATAACTGCAAGATGAGGCTTGGCGATAGAGTAGATATCGACAACAGCATGTCCAAAACGGTCACGATCTTCCAGGGCATGTGCCTGCTTTCTTATTTTCTGAGGCACTGCCCCAAAGAAGTTTTTGACAGCCCCCGTATAGAGTGTCAGTTCATGCGTCTTGAGTTTTGGAAGTGAGATTACCACATCAGCCTCAAGGACTGCTTTTGCGATGTACAGGTGTGGGAAATGCCTGGCGTTGGGAACAGAGACCTCGGTGTAACCTGAGGTCTCAAAATTAATCAGCTCTGCACCGACAGCGGATGCGGCACCTTCAATTCCCGATGCACGAAAAGCCTCCGTTGTCGTGGTAGAACCCGGTTTCGCAATCCCTGACCCGTCCCCTATAACAGGAATACCTCCTGCTTCCAGGACCAGTTCACACATTGCAGAGACTATTGCAGGATGAGTGGTGACGGCATCCTCCGGAGGCCGGATCGCAAGTACATTGGGTTTAAGAAGCACGCGATTACCCGGAGATATAACGCTCTCAAGCCCGCCTATCAGGTTGAGTGCCTCCTTAATTGCACCTTTTACACCTGAATAGTCGGAACAGCGTACAATGGAAACTCTGGTGTTCATAAAACCTCAGCAGGAAACCCCTGAGTCTTTAGCTCAGAGGTAGTTGACGCTTATCCTTCAGAATTGCTGATTGAGTTAACGTTGACTTCGAATGTTGATTTTGTTGACCATTAAGAGGAAAAACCCTCAAATGGCTTTTCTGGCAGGCACCACATTTAATGAAGCATTTGCTCCATGTGACTTATATGCCCGGATAACAGATTGGAGGAGCAGCTCGTGTATACTCTGTGCTATCTCTTACTCTGTCAACGTGCCTCCAGGCTTTTTCTATAGTATCTCTGGGCAGACCAGTGTTCTTTTCAGTGATCTCTAAAGACAGCTTATGTTCCTGAGCATACAGGAGCTGATCCAGGATGTGTATGGGCATACGCCAGTAGAACTCCTCATCAGTCGTATAATGGCTCCATGTGTCGGCACTTGGCGGGCGCTTTATAATTTCCTCATTTACCCTGAGGTGTTTTGCCAGAGCATAGATCTGAGTCTTATAGCAGTCTGCAAAAGGTTCGAGATCTACACCTCCATCTCCATATTTTACAAACTGGCCAAGGACAAGTTCGGTCTTGTTGGTTGTGCCGCAAACAGCGTAATTCATCTTTTCGGCATACATATACTGGACTATCATTCTGGACCGCTGCTTAACATTCTGCAGCCCTATCAATTCCAGATAATCGTTTGCTTTCAACCTGTGCCTGGCAACCGTTTCCCCGTCTTTTATCAGCCTGATATGAGGAACATTCAACAATCCCTGATTAAGGAAATCAGGCAGCACAAGTGAAGTGTTATGTATTTCGGGGTCGTATTCCGGACAGGTCCTTTTTATTATCTGTTCCTTTTTGTTATAGATGCCAAGAGACTCAATGATTGGAGAAATCGGGACCTCCTCATATGAAACTCCCAGGCTTTCACAGATTTCTGCCCCCAGGGTTTTGCTTGAAGGAGCAGATTCTTTTTCAGGGAGGAGAAGGCCGTATACGTTTTCCTTGCCGAACTCCTGTACGCAAAGCGTAAGGGCTACAGCTGAATCAATACCCCCCGAAACCCCCAGAACCACTCCTTTTTTCTTAAAAGCCGTGATCTGACCTCTAATAAAACCCCTGAGTCTTTCAGCAAGCTTATCAGCATCTCTGTTCAATTCATCCATAATCTGCGTATTACTGCTGTCCGTTGACCGCCCGGTATTATTTTTTGATAACTGCGCGATATTACCCTCTGTAGTCTGCGCTACGCTACTCCCGGTTATCTGCATAGTATTACTCCCCTGATCGATTATTTGTTATGGTAGTTAGTTATACGTTTAAACGGTATGCAATTATATATTGAATCCCCGGATCATTTATAAAAAATAACTGGGCATATGAAGAATAACTCTTTGCTGAAAGAATATCGGATTAAACTTTCAGCCGGCTCTTTTATGAGTGATTTATCTTTATTTCAAGTTTCTCTGCAGCTTCCTCTATCAGCGGCTGCGATAGTTCTTGGTGAAGTTTTTCCAGCCCTTCTTCCCTTGACATTTCCCCACTTCGGACAAGCCCTGCTATGTCAAAGGCATATGGATGGAAGCCGTACTTTTCGAGGTGATTATGGCATGCAAAAGAATTCAGCGTGCAGTTAGTTGAATTACTGTCATTAAGGTCGGGAGCTTTCCACCCGAGCCCCATTACTGTTTCAATAACTTTGTCCTCACTATATTCCCACAGACAGAGCGGATGCAGAATGGATGGAGCAACTTCACCGATATTTTTAATGACCTCATTTTTAACGAGGAACTGCTCATCCCTGTCATCAACACCTATTTTTTGAAGCTGCTTTTCAAAAAGATTCCTTGACCATTGTATAAAATTAGCTGATAGATTGATTATGGGATTGGGCGACTGTCCTGCTGTAAAGGCAAATACAATAAAAGGCGCGTTCTGAACTATGGCCTGTTCCAGCAATTTCTGTTTGATGACGCTGATGCAGATATTGCATATGTCGCTTGCCCTGTATTTGGCAAACTTAGGAAACGCATCAGAGGATTCGGCTGCCTTTCGGAAGAGCTCGTACAGGACCTCTGTTTCCATTGTCAGCTTAAAATAGTCGCATCCTGTAATCTCACACATTTTCTTTGCATTTACTACGGCATAATCTGAAGTGAACCCATTATCAAACTGGACAGCAAGTACTTTCAGGAAAGGATAGTCTTTTTTGAGTTTGTAAAGTGTGTATGAAGAGTCTTTTCCACCTGAAAGTGCAAATATCACATCATAATTGCCCCTGCCGCTGTATTCTTTGAAGAGTTCTTCAATCCTGTTAAGGTACTGATCCTTTTCCTGTGAAGAAAGAGGGACATAAGTCTCACAAAAATGGCAGAGCCCGCTTTCTTCGTTAATTTCTATGCCCGGAATATCCGAATTCAGAACACACTTTTTACATGCTAGCTTTGACATGCTGGTACTCCTCTATAATGGACCTGTTGGAGATTTTCCCGTTCTCGCTCAGCGGAAGATGGTCAATGAAGAGGATCTCCCTGGGGTACAGGTATCCCGGCAGGTTCTTCCTGCAAAAAGCAAAAATTTCATCAACTTTAGTTTCTGGAGTTGGTATGACCATGAGGCTGATTGCGTTGCCCATAAGCTCATGGGAAACAGGCACAACAAAAACGCTGGAAACCTCATTGTTGTTCTCTATCTCTTTCTCTATTTCTCTCGGGTTAACCCGGTGGTCGCCTATTTTAAGGAGGTCGTCCTTACGTCCAAGCAGCCTGAGGTATCCTCCCGGAAGTTTCTGCGCCAGATCCCCTGTATGCATCCATCCATTGATGATCTTCTTTTCAGTTGCCGCCTCATCATTCAGATAACCCAGCAGGATATTATCTCCCCTGGCAACAAGCTCGCCTGTGATATCAGGTCCCATTGGCCTGTTTTCAGAGTCGAAGACATCCAGGGTAACTCCTGGAATTGCCTTTCCTATCGTATCTATAAATTTGTCCACGTCTTCTACTGGCAGGTAGGCAAGCCTTGCTGTGGCTTCGGTCTGGCCGTACATCGGCAGAATCTGCGTACCCGGACTTAACTCCCTGATACTCCGCACTATAACACTGTCCATGGCTCCGCCGGCAGATGCGGCGGTCCTGACATTCGCAAAGGCTTTTTTGAACCTTTCCGGGTATCTAAGAAGAATGCGATAGGTACTGGGCACTCCATAGAATATGGATACTCCGGATTCAATGAGGTTAAAAACCGGGTCTATGAAATTCATTGTTCCGGTGTGGATTGATCCTCCAGCCATCAGGTGGGAATTGATTATTGAATTCCCAAAGGCGTGGTGTGGAGAGATTACCAGGGCTGCTTTATCTTTTGGGGTTATGTTAAGAACCTCAATTATTGATCTGGAATTTGATACCAGGTTTTTATCGCTTAACATAACTCCTTTAGGAGTGCCTGTTGTGCCTGATGTATAGAGTACCAGCCTCAGTTCGGGATTGTTTCTCTCGAGGATCGTTCTTTTGCTGAGGGTCTCCACTGCAGTATCATCTGAAACAACGATCACAGTTCCAAAGCGCTCAAAAAATCCATCTCCAAATCTTAAGTACTGTTTTTTCGTTGCAATTATGTTATTAATGCATGCAGCATCAAGAATTCGTTCAAGGCTTAACCCAGGCAATTCGATTGGCAGGGGTATTGCGATGTTGCCTGACCGGTATACTGCCATAAGTACCTTTATGTAGTGAATGCCGGACTCAGCCAGTATTGCAAATCTGCAGTGCTCAAAGTCATTCAGAGATGAGGCAATTATGCTTATATCCTCATCAAGACAGCTGTAAGAAATAGAATATTTACCCTCTTCAAGGGCAGTCTGGTGAGGAGTTTTTCTGGCGTTTTCAGTGATATAAGCATCAATTTTCATAACCATTCACTTCGCCAGTCTGGTTATCAGGTCAGTGATTCCCTGTAGAGAATCGAAATTCTCCGGAGTTAGCATATCTTCAGGAATTTCGATAGAATATGTTTCACAGATATAATCTATCAATTCGAGTAAACCGATAGAATCTATGATGCCGTTCTGGGTGAGAGAGTCACTGTCTCTAAGAACAGTTTCCCGCTCCATGAAAGAATTATCCTTCAAATAATCAAGTATGCCATTCTTTATCTGTTCCATACAATCTTACCCCTGTACTCAAATAAGATCATTAATCGCACGTAATACACACTTTGTCTATAGTAGTTGAAAGCCCCACAGGTAATTATGTAATACAACTATATAAATAATCTGAAACAATTAAGTGCTAAAAAATCATTGGAAAAAAAGAGATTCAAATGAGCTTAGATGTATCAGGTTATGGCACTCGATTCATACAGCTTTAAAAAAATAATAAAATTATTCAAAGAAGTTAAAAAGGGTTATTCCTTGATCTATTATGCCTTTTTACCTGATTTGATCAAACATTCTTGCTTCAACCATAGTTAATTTTCTCAAGGCGACTTATATTAATAGTATGTGGATCCGAATCAGTAATGACAGAAAAGATGTATTTATTGTCTAATAAATAGCTTAAATAACAGATATTATTGAAGTTCGGCTCTTTACTGAGAATGGAAAATATATTTTTATTAGAAAACTTACAATAAGCCTCTTTCATAGTCCATGTCCTCAAAATGTCGGCGTCACTTGCAGATTTTACGGTGCATGAAGATGTTGTTTGAAAGTATTTTAAAGTATTTTTTAGTGTTAGTGATCTTTTAATTTCGACATCAATACCAACCTCAACCTTTGATATTGCAAGAGTTAAAACATTTTCAGAGTAGGATATGCAGATGTGCAACTCTTTATGGTTGAGTATATGGACTTCTCCGCACTCGTCTTTATATGTAGAGATATCCAGGACAGAACTTTTGTTAAGGAGATGGCATAGAACATGTTTCAAAACCATTCTGGAGACAATATATCTTTTTTTGAAATATATTGTATGAAGTTTTTCAAGATATTCTCTTTCGGTGCTGTTGAGACATTCCATACTCAATGTGTCATAATTATCCAGATCAATAAGAAAGATAAGAACATCGTTTTGTTCCCATAAGTGGGGTATATTTTCCAGAGGAACGAAAGAGAGTGTCATCAAATTCTCAGTATACATGCAACTCACAGTATATTTACTACAATTGACTGTATATGAAAGCTCATATTCATAACTGGTGAAAAAGAGAACAGGACTTTATATTTTCATTCAGCCAAAAATCCGAAGTTCTATGGTGGTAATTCCCCCCAAAATCTCCGAAGCCACGGAAATTTACTCTGTTTATAGATAATTTTTATCTTTATCCTTAATGCGTCAATCTTTACCCATCAATTTTTATTTGCTATATTTCCATCAACCTTAATTCATGGCCCTGCCCTGAAACGGCGCGGGTATCATGAAAGTGTTATGGCTCTTCGTCATTCCCTATGGATAAGATGATTTTCACTACAAGACCTCGTTGGTTTTTATGAGGATATCCACACAAAACAACGAAGAGCCGAATTTATTTTGAATAACAGAAGAAAGCCCCTGAAGGGAAGAAGAGAAGAACGAAAAAATACCTGATAAGTCAGGGCAAATTCTCTCCATATTCTCCAAACTCCGATGAATTTGTGGATATCACAAATTATATTTTTATTAAAAATTAATATTATTTTTTTTAAAAAATATATATAAATATGGCATAGAATATAATAATTGTTATAAAGAGGGGAGCCTTCAAAGAAAATGGCATGGGAAGACCAACCACTTCCAAAGGAAAGAAAAAAATTCCCTGAAGTATATTTTGAAATTTAATAATAAAAATTAAATATATTTGAAAAATAGAATTTACGAGGGCCCCAGACACCCAAAATAGATGAATAAAGTTAGGGAAAAAACACAAAAAAGAGAAAATGATTAATAGTAATAAAAAAGACGTATGTGAGTAAACATTTCATAAGTGGGGTGGAATGTTACTAAGTAAGTTAAATAATGGACCATTTAGTCATTAAATAATCAATAGTTCAATAGGTGTGACCTTAAAAAATTTTTAAAATATTCTGGTAGATAGCTCTTGCTTTAAAAAATATAAAAAAATAAAAGTTCCAGAGGCCCTATCCACCCTGAATATAAGGATACCGGTGTGTATACAGAAGAACTACCGACATTAAAAAGGTACACTGAATTTGAATACCTGTAAAAAGGCCACTTACAGACATACGGATACGATCCACGTCGGGGTATACAGATAAACATAGTATACGGAGTGGATACCATATTCGAACACTATCAACACATGCATGTGGAGTAGAGCATGTGGGGTGAATAAGTGTGTATAAGGGCTTAGTAAGAAGCGTGATAGTGGATACTGTCCACGTTTGCATAAGAAATAGATAGTGAAGAAAAATTAAACTCAAATAAGAAATGGGAGAGGTATAAATGAGGAAAATATTTTCGGGGCTTCTTGTTTTTATGCTCTTACTATCATGCACCGTGTGCATGGCTGCTGCTGGGCAACAGAATTACGGCGATAATGGAGAAAAAGATAAAAAGCAAGTTGAGAGCGGAGACGATTCAGTAGGGGACTCAGATAAGGAAAAAGACAACGGATCAGATAAAGAAAAGGACAACGGATCAGATAAAGAAAAGGACAACGGATCAGATAAAGAAAAGGACAACGGATCAGATAAGGAAAAAGACAACGGATCAGATAAAGAAAAGGACAACGGATCAGATAA